>JANNGQ010000352.1:0-1974 GCA_031403975.1 Planctomycetota bacterium | reverse complement strand
TCATGACGCGCGCCGTGCGCACTATCGCGATGCTGATGGTTCCCGCGGTATGCGCGTTCGCACAGTCCACCGGTTCTCTGCCGCCGAAGGCGGCAGAGAAAGAAGTATGAGGAATGGTGGTTTAGTGGAGATTACTTTGTGGGGCAGGCTTTTAGCCTGCCGTGCGTTGAGGAATTAACCGTGTTTTTGGATTGACGAGGCAGGCTAAAAGCCTGCCCCACGATCAAAACGACAGTCCCCGAGCTGGATGGGGTCGTTCTGGCGAACTTGGGACAGTCGAACTAAACAAGCACCGCCCGAATCAGGCGTCGCTCTCCCGGATCCGACTGGATTGTGCCGACGTACTTCACGGTGATCGTGGAGCGGATGCCGGTGAAGACCTGGAATCCATCAAAGATGACTTGCGGGAAGGCCGGATTGCCGTTTCCAACCACGACACTTCCGGATCCGAGGGTGAAACGAGCATTCCCGGCGAATCGAGTCGTCGCCGAAGAATTGCTTCCGACGTGCGCGGTGGCCCGCCCGGCCGAACGAATTTCTGTCGATCCAAAAACCTGAACATCACTGATCAGGACAAGATCTTCGCTGCCCGACGGATTGCTGTTGCCCGTATCGACCGTCAGCGAACTGCTGAACACGGTCTTGTAAAGATTGACCTGGTCGTTCTGCTGCCCGGTTTCGATGCTCACTGCTTGCAGGAAACGGACTCGATCGGAATGGATCTCTGCGGATGCACACGAAAGAAAATCTGCACCAGCTCCGGTCTCGATGGAAACTCGACCACGAAACACCAGGTCTCCGGAAACAGGCAGATTTCCCCCGACCGCAAATCCAATCCGGTCGTCGCCATCACCAGTATTAATGACCGTTTGACCGCTGAACTCGGCGGCTCCGGCAATCTGAATCAGATCATTTCCGCCCCCAAGATTCCATCGCGTTCCGCCACGCAGGCGGAGCTGCACGGCATCGGAATCGCTGTTTCGAAATGCCTGCAACAACACATAGTCAGTACTTGCGGAGCTCGCGGGAGAGACTATGCTGAATTGTCCGGAAATGCCCAACGTGCTGCCTTGCGTGACCGACAGGACCGTCCTGGAAGTCGAAGTGTCACGGTAGCCGATCGTCAGACATTCGGTCAGGACAGACTGCCTGGAGTCCATCGTGAACTCGGCATGACCGAAGTTGAAGTTGGCTTCCACATTGTTCAACCGCATGTTGTGTGTTGTGCTGATCACGGTGTACTGATTGGTCTCGCTCCGAGTCCATCCGTCATTGATTGTGACATTGTGAGCGGACACGTTTTCGATCCACCCCGTATCACTGCCAGCACCAAGATTGAATGTCAAGTTGTTGATCTTGCCGAATCGCAGATCGGTCTGTTGGCTGCCACCGTTGAGACTGAATGTGCCTCCGAACACACGCACGTTGAGATTCTCATCGACGTTCATCCGGACGAGATCGTCTGCGGCCGACCCGGCGAACTTGAGATTCACTGAACCTTTCGGCCCTGGCGTTGACGTAACAATGACAGCCGAAGGCAACGTTCGAGATTCCAATCCCTCCACGGGGAACACAGCGGACCTGCGACGACGACGATTGGGAACTGAGTTGAACAAGGCAAGACCTTTCGGCGTTCTGTGAGAAGCTGCATGACAGCGGGGTGACTGAATCATTTCAGAGCTTACCGCGCATCGCTGAAAGTCGTTCATATTCCTGGATTGCGCAGGAGTTGTCGGAAGGATTCACGCCGATGCCAGGCGGATCGACGGGCGAGGAGTATCTCATCCGCGGACTGAACGACTACACCTTTGTCTTCTTCTGTTTCTTTTGCTTCGCGTTTTTCTTCGCCGGAGCATCAGGGACGCTGGGGGGAGCTTGCTCGTTGCTCCAGGCATCCCATTTCGCCTGCAGCTCCCTGACGGTTTGCGGCTGGCTGTCCGCCAGGTTCCTCGATTCGCCGAAATCGGCGGCAAG
>JANNGQ010000351.1:0-4338 GCA_031403975.1 Planctomycetota bacterium | reverse complement strand
TTCCAAGCGTCCATCAGAAATCGGAACGCGTCTTCATGGCATTGATCGAACTGCGGAATGTGACCAAGACGTATGACCTCGGCGAGGTTCAGGTACATGCACTGCGGGAAACGAACCTGTCGATCGAACGCGGCGAGTATGTCGCGCTGCTGGGGCCGTCGGGTTCGGGGAAATCCACGTTGATGAACACGCTGGGATGCCTCGATCGGCCTTCAACCGGCAGTTATCTGCTCGACGGAACTGAAGTCGCCACAATGTCGCGGAACGCCCGGGCGGCCATCCGGAACAAGCACATCGGATTCGTATTCCAGAACTTCAATTTGCTGGCCCGGACTTCAGCGCTGGACAATGTTGAGTTGCCTCTCTTGTATGGACCGGCGAAATCTGCCAGAGCCCGCAAGAAGCTGGCGAAGGACATGCTGGCGACTGTCGGGCTGGGCGATCGGCTGGATCATCATCCCGGACAGCTCTCCGGCGGTCAGCAGCAGCGAGTCGCGATCGCTCGCTCACTGGTTACGTCGCCGTCGATGCTGATGGGGGATGAGCCGACGGGAAATCTGGACTCAAAAACCAGCCGGGAAGTGATCGGTATGTTCAAACAACTCAACGAGGAGCGACAGATCACAGTGATTCTGGTGACCCACGATCTGAACGTGGCTCGTCACGCACGGCGGATCCTGGTTATGCGGGACGGACTGATTGTGATGGATACGACGTCCGTCGATGAGGCGTTCGAATCGATACATGCGTTCGACAAGGAACAGACGGCTACGGAGGCTGTCGAGTCACAGGCCGAGCATTCGGAATGAATGATTCAACCCGAGCCCGGTCGCCGAACTGAACTGGCATGAAGTTCTGCATCGGACGAACGCCATGGATGGTGCTGTCCGTGCTGGCCGCTCTGGCTTTGCACGCCGACCGCCTTTCTGCCCAGCTGATTGAAGGCGATGAGAAGCACATCCGCTGGCATCGGGACGAACAGGTCTCCCTGTTCCGCCGTGGCATCGGGCCGGCTCCGGTAACGGTTGCCACCAACGATGCTGCAGATTCCGAGCGTTTGGTTTCACTGAACGAAGCGATTCGGATGGCTCTGGAGCATTCCGAAGTCATTCGGGTGCTCACCGGAGTCTCCGCTTCGACCTCCGGACAGACGATCTATGACACGGCGATCGCGACGACACCCATCGATCAGTCGAAGGCCCGATTTGACCCCGTGTTTTCTGCGAACAGCTCGTTCCGGCAGAGGGAAACTCCGTTTCTCCATCCTCTTGGGACGAGCATCGTCGGGGAAAAGATCGCAGGATCGGACCAGACGGCCGGGCTGAAAGACCTCAATCTTTACGGAGGTACGGCCAGCGTTGCCGCCACGAATCGCTTTGACAGCGATCCAATCGCCGGGTTTGTGACACGCGATGCCCCGTCGCTTGAAATGAGCTACACGCAGCCGATCCTTGCGGGATTCGGCCGTCCGGCGAATCAGGCTCCGATTGTCATTGCCCGACTGCAGCAGGAGCAGTCGTACTTTCAGTTTAAGGGCAGCATGCAGGAACTGGTTCGCGGTGTGATTTCCGCGTACTGGTCCCTTGTGCAGGCAAGGACGGAATTGTGGGCACGGGAAATTCAGGTGGATCAGCTCAGGCGGGTCTATGAAAGTTTTGAAGCCAATTTCCAGATCGGCCGAAGGAACGGTCAGGAGATGGCTCAGTCGAAGGCTTCCTACGCGACGTTCCGAGCAAACCTGATCGCGGCTCAGGGCAACGTTCTTCAAAGGGAAGCCGCGCTGCGGAATCTGATCGGCCTGCCTCCGGAAGACGGCAGTCGAATCGTGCCGTCAACTCCGCCTACCCGTGATCGTGTGGACTTTCGTTGGGAGGAATTGGTCGACACGGCGCAGTCAAGGCGGCCGGATCTGATCGAACTGAATCTGGTGCTGATGGCAGATCAGCAGCGACTGGTTCAGGGCCGTAACTCGGCGCAGCCAGCCTTGAACGCGGTGGCCCTGCATCGCTGGAATGGCTTGAGCGGGCGTGCCTTCACCGGCAGTGAACTCAATACGCCATTCGACGATCACACCGACTGGACGATGGGAGTCACCTTTGAAGTCCCGCTGAGTCTGCGCCAGTCTCGGGCTCTGGTCCGGACCACCGAGCTTCTGATCGCGAAGGACAGGGCCAACATCCAGCAGGGCCTGCATCAGATCGAGCACTCACTGGCCACATCCATCCGATCCATCGATCAGAATTTCCTGCAGTATGAAGCGTTTCAGGAAGCGCGAGAGGCCTCGCGGGTCAGTATCGAAGCTCTGACGGCTCGCGGCGATTTTGGAATCATCGCATTCCTGAATGTTCTGCAGGCCGTGACCGACTGGGGCAATGCGGTCTCTTCAGAGGCGCTGTCCCTGACGTCCTACAACGCTGAACTTGCCAATCTGGAACTTCAGACGGGCACGATCCTCGACACTCACGGAATCCGCTTTGTCGAAGAACAGTTCGCCAGCATCGGGCCGCACGGTCGCTGCTTCCAAGACGACTGTTACCCGCTTGATCTGAGGCCGACGGAGAATTCAGAACGGTATCCATCCGAGGACAGAGCCGCGGAAGAATCGTTTGAACTCGATGATTATCCCCAGCGCGCAACCGACAGACCGGGTCAGCAGTTGCCGGAGATCCCCATGGACAATCTCCCGCCCGCTGATGGTTCGACGACCCCGATTCCTGATGACGCGACGTAAACCGACGGATCGGATAAACAGAGTTCTGAGCTGTCCGCCCATTTTCATTCAGGCGCATCTGTGTTGCCCGGCTGCCAGTCGGGCCACCCGCGAAAGAATCGGATCATGTCCTTGCTTTCCAGCCGACGTCAGTTTCTGTCGCATGGTCTCGCCGGGATTGCCGCAGGTGGACTGGCTGCGCGTGCGTCATCGCTGTTTGCTCAGACGCGCGAGCTCCCTCCGGCCGGTGATCGACCGGCACCACCACCTGACGGCGTGAGAGTTCTCAATCCGCGTGACCGAGTCCCTGTCAGCTTCATTATCGATGATTCGACGTGCCTTGCGAATCTGTCTCATTTCGCGATTCCGCAGTTTGCAGAGGTCTTTCCCGATCAATACCGGCAGGAGTGGCGCAGGCTTCCACGCGAGATCCCCGATGACTTTGTGAAGAAATTCGGCGAATGGTGCGGCGAACGCGGGATCAAAGGAAAATACAGCATCGTCCCGTATCCGGCGTGCGTGGGTCGTGTTGATCAGCGGCTGCCCGGATGGACGCGCGGTGAGCTGGAAGCGAGCGTCAGACTCGTCCGCGATCTGATGATGCCCAGCTGGGACATTCACCCCGAGATGGTGACGCACACGTTCGTCATCAACACAAAGACCGGACATCCGTATGAGGAACGATCTGCCGGATTCATGGAGAATTGGGAGTGGAGCGTTAACCGATCGGTGGACGAACTGACCGACTACCTGAGTTACGCACTTCAGATTCTGAAGAACGCGGGGTTGTCGTGTGAGGGTGTCACAACGCCGGGCGGCTTCGGAAATCGGGCGCGCCCGGCCCTCAGCCAGGCAACGATGAATTCATGCCGCGACGTGTTCGGGACGGAGATTCCGCACTACTTCCGCGACCTTTACACAGATGACCAGAGCGTGGCTCCGCTGGTGCAGCGAGCATCCGGACTGGAGACCGGCGATCCGAAGTGCGTTGTCTCGATCCTGGGCTGCACAGGAGATTGGTTTGGAGGCTGGGACGGTCTCGAAAAAGGCACCGTCGATCAGTTCATCACGGCGGATTTGCAGGGAGGCCGCCTGCCGCAGGTCATCGCGAAGGGCGAGCCGGCGATTCTCGTCTGCCACTGGCCCGGCATTTACTACAACGGCGAAGAGTACGGTTTCAATGTGTTCAAAGAAGTCGTGCGACGGTTGCACGAACGCTATGAACACCTGTTCTGGATGAAACTGAGCGAGATCTCCCGTTACTGGGCCGCTCGCGAATTGACGAAAATCGAACGTGGGAACGACGGACTGACTCTGACGGCTCCCTACGCCTGCCGTTCGTTCACTGTCGAACTGCCCTCAAGCGGAGCCGTTCCGCAGTTTCTTAGTCCTGCACTATCACCTGTGCCCGTCGCGCTGCGTCAAGTTGCCGATCGACTTAAGATCGAATCCTCAACGTACCACGTCCAGGGTGAACAGATTACCGTGTGCTTCGACCTTGCAAAGGGCGTCAGCGAATTGAGGATCTAGTGCGTCGTCAAGGCTTCGTTGAGAGATTGAAGCCTGAAGCGCTAGCGAAGAAACCTGTATGCCTGACTTCGCTTGCGCTTTTTGAAGTTGCGCGTTTC
>JANNGQ010000350.1:0-4400 GCA_031403975.1 Planctomycetota bacterium | reverse complement strand
GTTTTCAAACAGAGTTCCGTGTCGCGTCTGAACGTTCATGACGGAAGGGCTGGGAGCATAGATCGATGCAAATCCGTCAGCGACGAGTGTCATTTGTCCGGGCACCGACTGAATCAGTTGAGTTTCGATGACAGTTTCCGGTGCGACCGCCCGTGTCCGCATTCCGGACACAACTGAAGGCACGGCGCTCCCAACGGCCAGACAGGGCAGGATCCAGACCAGTCGGTGGCCCGTCTGCCGCCGCATCAGGAGAATCCCCGTCGTCAGCAGCAGCACTGGAAAGAGCATGGTCAGGAACGCCGCCGCGGCCTGCGAAGGGATTTGATAACCCACGACTGCAGCTGCCTGTTTCGCCACCGACGCTTCACTGATCAAAGAAGATATGCGCGGAGTGAACATCGCCGATGACATCGGCCTGGAAGGTTCGATCAGTGCGAAATCCGGTGAATCGAACGTCGGATTCTTCCGCCCTGTGAAGAATACGACGGGTGAAATCGTGGTAACAACCGCCGTTCCCCGGCCAACAGGCGTCTGAATCGCAACCGGCCAGCCCTCGATACTCCAGATCGCATCGCCGGAGTCAGGCAGAATCCGCAGCCAGTGTACAGGCTCGTCAAACTCCCTGCGGATTATCCGAACAGCGTACTGATCATGGCGATAGTCAGGAGCGAGGTCCAGCTGCACTTCGTTGGCCGAAGCGCGTCCTGCGATCGTGATTGAAAGGGCATCACCCAGCAGCATTTCAGCCAGTGCAGGCCCTGTCTTGTCAAGAAACAACAACAGCCTGCCGCCTCGCTGCAACCACAACCGGATGGATTCACAGGCTGGCTGGTTGTGAACCAGTTGGGACGAACTGATGGCCAGCTGGTCCAGCGGCTCCAGGCATTCGCCCTGTCCGGTGATTTCCCGGGGAATTACCGAGACAATCGCCATCCCTCGCCCCTGTTCAAACCGCATCGCGCGAAGCAGGCCACCGCATTCGGACATCGATTCCCGCGACTCTTCATCGTCATGAATCCAGCCGGTCAGTCCCAGCGAACCGCCCTCAACCATACCGGTCACTGTCGGTACAAGATCCTGATGTTTTTTCTGATGGATCACTCCGTCTTCTTCGCCGCCGGGAAACACAAGGTACTCAAAGTCCTGACTGCCGGTGGGTATCGCATCAATTCTTATGGGCCAGGATGTTTCAAAGACTGTGTTACCCGGCACACTGATTCTTCTGGCATACTGCAGCCCTTCACTGCCGGGCGGTGTCACAACCATCAGGGTTGACTGCGGCGAACGAGATGTATTCAGCAGATTGGCTTTCATCATTCCCCAGCGATTTGCTCCATACCTGCCGGTGCCGCCTGCGTGAACGCTGACGCTCAGTCTGCCGACGGTCTTCGGCGTCGTTTCACCTGTCTTCGACTGTGCGAACGAACGAGTACCGAAGAGCAGGATTATGATTAAGATGATGAACAGGACTTCCATGCCGGAACGCACTTCGCACCCTGCATCGACCGCGACTCGTGCCGTGGACAGGCAAAGCCGGAACAGACGGGGGTTGCGGGAGTTCAGACAATTCACAGTCAACGACCTTTTCAACACGCTCGGGCTATCTTGAGTTTGCTCGCACCGGGAATTCGAACCACCGTCGTGCCATTCCACAACTGTGAGCCCATTCTTTAATCCTTGAAAGTGGATTCCCGGAGATGCTTTCCGTTACCGAAGCGATGAATCTGGTGCTGCAACACGCCCGACCGGGAACCGTCGAATCGGTTGCATTGAAGGATGCACTGTTTCGGATCCTGACTGAGAGTCTCGCTGCCACGCAGGATTCACCGCCGTTCGATAAATCACTGATGGACGGTTTTGCCGTGGCGTCTCGGCCCGCGATTGAGCGAGTTGCGGATGATAAGGACTCCAGCGTAACCCTGCCCGTCGTCGAAACAATCACGGCCGGACAACTTCCGACGCAGTCAATCCACAATGGAAACTGCTCCCGCATTATGACCGGCAGTCCATTGCCGGCCGGCTGCGACTGTGTCGTGCCGATTGAATTGACTCAGTCTGACGAACTGCATCCCACGACCGTGCGTATCCCGTTTTCTGTGATGTGTCCGGAAGCCAACGTCATGCGACGGGGAGCCGCGGCCAGAACGGGATCGCCGCTGCTGTCTCCGGGAACGCGTCTTCACCCACAGCACATTGCTGCGCTGGCAGAATTCGGTATCGCCTCTGTGCCGGTGTATAGAACTCCGACCGTCGCGGTGCTCGCAACCGGCGATGAACTGACACCGTTTGATCAGCCACTTCTGCCAGGCCGCATTCGGAACTCCAACGAGCCCATGCTTGTGGCTCAGATTGCCGCCTGTCGTGCAATTCCCTGCGCACTGGGAATTGCCCGCGATGACGACGACGAACTGCTGGAGAGAATTCATTTGGGATTGCAGCAGGATGTGCTGTTGCTGACGGGTGGTGTCTCTGTCGGCCTGCTGGATCTGGTGCCGCAGCAGCTGGCGAAAGCCGGAGTTCGTCGGATCTTCCATGGCGTCAACATGAAACCCGGCAAGCCACTCTGGTTCGGGCAGTTCGAAGACAAGGGCCGTTCATGCCTCGTCTTCGGCCTGCCCGGCAATCCGGTGAGCAGTCTTGCCTGTTTTGAACTCTTCGTCCGCCCCGCCCTGAATCGACTCAGCGGCTGCAGCGGCGCGTCAGCACAGCTGACCGCCATGCTCACCCGATCAATCACCATGAAAGGGAGCCGTCCGACGTACCAGCCCGTCAGCATCGCTTTCGTCGACGGACAACTCAAGGCGGCACCCGTCCCCTGGAGCGGCTCATCCGACCTGCGAGCCACCGTAGAGGCCAACGGGATGGCACTGCTCACTTCCGAGCATGGCCTCTACACAGCCGGTCAGGAAGTCGCCGTCTGGCTTTGGGGCAACGGGCTTTTCAATTGAGGCCGGAGATCCGGACCGGTCTGCGAGTCGAGTATTTTCAACGATTCGAATCCCGATACCAGTGCCGCATGTTTTCCCTCAGGCAGGGAGCTTTTCACTGCAGTGCCAGGGCCGGCCACTGTTGAGAGGCGGCGGAACACGCGAAGGTGACGGCGTCAGGACCGTCAGAGTTTGCCCGACCGGCAAATCCCAGGAGTGGCTCCCCCGTAATGGACGATGGATCAGTCGCAGGCAGATGCCAGCCGCGATGACGGCCATGCGCTGCCGTGCCGTTTCTGAAATCGATGCTTGTGAGTGTTTGCCATGTCGGATCAAGCGAAACCAGATGCTGCAGCGGCGGCGGAGGGCCAGGAAAAGCCTTCGGGCGGGGGCAGCTTTGTGCCGTGGATTGCGGTCGGTGTCATCAGCGCAGGCCTGGGCAGTGCCGTCCCGTTTCTGCTGGCTGAGCAGCTCACCGCGACTGCCGGCAGCTCTGGCGGCGAACATGCTGCGGAGGAAGGACCTGGCGGTTCCGGAACTCATGCGACGAAGGCCGGGAAGCGTGTCAAATCGTTTGAGATGCCCAGTGAAGAAGAGACAGTCTTCATAACTTTCGGAGAGCGGGAAAAAGACCACCGCATCGTCATCAGCATTGATGAAGGAAGGATGTCGCGCTATCTCAGTGTGGCCATTACGCTGCAGATTCCTAAGTCTCAGGAGGAAGCATTCAAGCTCAGAGTCGACGCCAAGAAGATTCTCCTGCGGAATTGGTTGTTAAGTAAAGGCTCGGATCTGAACCTGGAGACCATTCGGGGTGCTGCCGGCCAGAACCGCCTTCGCCGTGAAATCCGTGATCACTTCAACTCGGTCCTCTGCCCGGACGGTTACGACCAGATCTACGATGTCCTGTTTGAAGAGTTCAACGTTCAATGACTGCAGAGTCTGTTACCAGCATCGACTTCTCGGCACCTCGTCGCCTGACGGGAACGGCCAATCGCGCGCTGTCGTCCTGGCATGCGACCGCGACGACGATGCTGCAGGAATTCTGGCAGGCGCTGCTGGGCAATCGGATCTCGCTGCAGCCTTCAAAGATCGATTCGTGTGTGGCGCAGAAAGCTCAGCAGGTTCTGCCGGATCCGGGCTATGCGGCGATGCTGAAGATTGGTCCCGATCAGTTCGACGGGATGGTGGCGTTCTCGAATCGCCTGGTGCTGACACTCGTGAGCGAAATGCTTGGAACCCTGGGAGACACCTGGCCGGAGCCGCGCCCGCTGACAGCTGCGGAACTGTCTCTGGTGGAACTGCTGTGCGGGGAAATTGCACGGGCGCTCAGTCAGGGCTGGCAGGAAGTTGAAACACTGCCGGTCGAATTGAAGCAGATCATTGTGCGGCCGCTGCGCAGCCGCGTCTACCAGCCGCGGGAGAATCTGATCCGGATTGCGATCGAGATTCACACGCCGGTCGGCGACGAGA
>JANNGQ010000349.1:0-1663 GCA_031403975.1 Planctomycetota bacterium | reverse complement strand
CAATGAAGTGCGAGCCGCCCGCAAGCCATATCAGGAAGGTATGGCGTTCCGCTGTGAGCTGGATGGTTCCAAGGTCGACACGCTCGGCTGGAATTTTCGTAATAACTGGGAACTCTGCGTCGACAGTTTTGGAACGGTCTGGCAGTCCGACAACGACGACGACGGCAACAAGGGCGTGCGCATCAACTATGTGATGGAATACGGCAACTACGGTTACAAGGATGAGCTGACCGGAGCCGGCTGGCAGACGCCTCGCACAAACATGGAGGAAGAGATTCCTGATCGTCACTGGCATCTGAACGATCCAGGCGTGGTCCCGAATCTGCTGCAAACCGGCGCGGGCTCACCGACCGGCATCCTGATCTATGAAGGCGACAAGCTGCCTGCTCGCTTCGTCAATCAATTAGTTCATTGCGACGCCGGCCCGAACGTGGTCCGCAGTTATGCCGTGACCGATGACGGAGCGGGCTACAAAGCAGAGATCAATAACATCCTGAACGGGACTCGCGATCAGTGGTTCCGCCCGTCGGATGTCTGCGTGGCTCCGGACGGATCACTGATCGTCGCCGACTGGTACGACCCCGGCGTCGGCGGCCATCGACAAGGCGACGTCGAACGAGGCCGTTTGTTCCGAGTTTCGCTGCCGGGGCAAAAGTACACCGTCCCTAGGTACGATTTTTCATTTCCCACGCCTCCGCAAGGTGCATTTGATCAACTGAAGAGCCCTAACAATGCGACTCGGTACATGGGCTATCAATACCTAAAAGCAGCGGACAACTTCGCGGAAGGTCCGCTTGCGAGAATGTTTGCATCGGATCCGAACCCGCGTTTTCGAGCGCGAGCGTTGTGGCTGCTGGGACAGCTCGAAGGGAAGGCTCAAAAGTATGTGGATCTGGCCATTGCGGACAAGGACAAAGACATTCGCATTGCGGGGCTGCGACTGGCTCGACGGATGGAACTCGATGTGATTCCCGTAGTCGAAAAGCTGCTCAAGGATGAGTCGCCACAGGTGCGAAGAGAATGTGCGATCGCGTTGCGAAATGCCAACTCCCATAAAAAGGCAGAACTTTGGGTCAAGCTTGCCGTTCAAGTGGGTCCAGCTATCGATCGTTGGGAAATTGAATCGCTCGGAATTGCCGCGAATGGAAGTTGGGATACGGTATTGGGTCCATTCATGGACGCGGTTGCGTCAATTTCGGAGTTGCAGACGAACCGCGAATCGGTTGATGCAATCCTATGGAGAAGCCGGCCAACGAAGGCCAGTGATGCCTTCGGCAGAAGAATCTTTGACTTTGCCCGGAAGGATTCCGAGAAAGGACCGTCCGGCATCTGCAAGCGGTGGGTTGAAGGATTGTTCAGAGCGATTGATTTTCAGATCCCGGAGTCACAGTCTGCATCCGTTGCTTTTCTTCTCCAGAAAGAAGTCCTGGGCGATCTCGATTTGGGCCTTGCTCGTCTTGTGATCTCGGAATCATTACAGAGACTCGGTAGTGACGCGGCCAGGACTCCAGAGATGGTCGCTGTTCTAAATCGACTCCTCGATGACTCCGTCGGTTCGTCACAGTTTGTTCAACTTGTGCGGAGGCTTTCTGTTTCCGAGAGATATCCAGCGTTGCTCGAAGTTGCTCAATCGACACCGTCAGAACAACTGGGCGTCGAAGCC
>JANNGQ010000348.1:0-3378 GCA_031403975.1 Planctomycetota bacterium | reverse complement strand
ATCATCACGACGAGCGTGTTGTCGATCAGCGCTCGGTCGTACAGGTCATCCAGCAGCGCCGAAAACGCGCGATCGAGAGTCGGGCAGTGCTGGTCCTGCAGCAACTCGAAATTGTAGACGTGAGTGTCCCAGCCAAGTTCGAAACCGGGATTGATGGCCTCGGGGTGACGACTGTAGTTCAGTTGCACGTACGGAACCCCCGCCTCAACCATCCGCCGCGCAAGAAGACTGCTCTGCCCGAATGTCGTGTAACCGTACCTCGCGCGCGTCGCGGTTGTCTCTCGCGTCAGGTCGAAGGCGTCTCGTGCCAGGGGATCGAGCAGCAAGTCATAGCTTGATTTCATGCTGCGTGTCCATGCGTGATGCTCTTGCTGTTCCACACGACGCGCGGCTGTATCGAGCTGAGCGAGCAATCGGCGGCGGTCCTGAATCCGCAATGGGTTGAGTTCATCCAGCAGTTCCAGCGCCGGTAATTTGATTTCTCCCGCCTGATTGCAGCCGACAAGGACTGGATCATGCGTCTGAGAAAGGATGCCGCCGCCGTAACCTTCAATCCGCCGGGCGCTATCCGCCAACATGCCGCTGGTAATCGAAAAGAACGGCGGCAACGCTCCATGATTCCCGCGGGCCTTCGCGATGATCGACCCAAAATTCGGTTGAACGGGTGCTGGGAGTTCCGGAAAACCGGTCAGCGCAACGGTGCCACCGTCAGGATGTCCCGGTGCCGTGGTCACGTGTGTGCGAATCAGCGAGAAACGGTCACTGCGACTGGCGATACGCGGCAGCAATTCGGTGAACATCACACCAGGCGTCCGCGTCGGAATGACGCCAAACGGACCTCGGTATTCGCCGGGAGAGTCGGGCTTCGGATCGCAGGTGTCGAGATGGCTGGGTGCGCCCCACAGAAATACAAAAATTACCGAACGAGCCTTGGCTGGTGGTGATGGATTCGCCAAACCAGCGGGCAGCCCCAGCGCCAGCGGTACTGACCCGGCGAGTCGCAGGAACGAGCGTCGACTGAAGCCACCGCAGGTTGCTGACCGAAACGAACCGACATTGAGCATCATCGAATCCTTCCAGGCAAATCAAGTCTTTTCAATCTTACTGTGCAGACGAAAGAAGTCGACAGTCCTGGCAGTCTCGATCTCCGTCAGCGGCACCCGGTGGAGGTCCCCGCTGCCAACCCACAGGTACTTCTCGGAAACGTGCAGCCCACCGACATGGCCGGCATGTGACTTCCCGTCAGGCTCGATGAGCGTCAGACACCGCTCCAACTTGCCCGTCCTGGCATGGGGACTGTCGGTTTTATCGTGGGGTAGGCTTCCAGCCTGCCTGGTCGAATCAAAAACACTTGCTTTTTTTCAAGTCCAGGCAGGCTGGAAGCCTGCCCCACAAGGAATCGTCACTAATCCGACAGTGCCCATGGACGGCAGCCACTACGGACGTATTGGCCTTTTTCTCGAAGTAGTGCGAAATCAGGAACCAATCCCGCTTCTTCCAATACACGACTCCCTGGGGGATTGCACCCTGAGTCAATCCGGGGATTTTGGGCCCCTCTTCATGCATGGGCAGCGTGAGTTTGGTGTGCCCCCGCACCCATGCTGCTTTCCATCGTCAAATCAAAATCCGCGTGGGGCCATTTTCCAAGCCGAATTGGGTCCGATTTGCACGCCGATCTCCAACCGACCGTTCATGGTCATGCCACCCCTAACCGAAGATGGCAGTGACCGGAGTTCCGGTGGTGATGCGCACCGGGCGTCCAGATTCGTCCGGAATGGAGGTTTCCGGAGATAGACCAAATGCGTGCAGAATGGTGGCTGCGAAGTCTTCCGGAGTCACGGGGTTGTTTTTGACGTAAGCCCCCTGGGCATCACTTTCACCATAGATTGCTCCGCCTCGCACTCCGCCGCCCGCGAGCAGGTTCGTGTAACAGTGAGCCCAATGATCGCGGCCGCTGGTCGCATTGATCTTTGGCGTGCGTCCAAATTCCCCGGCCACGGTGACCAGCGTTTCTTCCAGCAGACCGCGCTGGTCAAGATCTTCGAGCAGTGCTGAAAACGACCGATCAAATGACGGTGTGCAATACTGGTGCGTCAGTTGCTGCTGTCCCGTGAGTTGACCATCAATGCCGCAGACATCGCTGGCCACACCGTGATTGTCCCACAGATTGAACTGGCAACCTTTCGTGTCGAAAAACGTCCAGAAGACGTTGACGAATCGCACGCCGGATTCAACAAGACGGCGAGCCATCAGGAAGCTCTGGCCATATTCATTGCGGCCGTAACGATCGCGGAGATCCGCTGGCTCCTGTTCCAGATCGAAGACGCTGCTCGTCGCAGTCTGTTCCAGCAACTGGAATGATTTCTCGTAGAACCGGTCGAATTGTTGAGTCGCCGTTTCGGGCAACGCACAGCCCACGGATCGGTGCAAATGCCGCCGAGCGGAGAGTCGCTGATGCGGGATATCCTCCCAGAGTTGAATGGCGTCGAGCTGCAGGGGGGCGTCGCTCAGCGAGCCTAGTGCTGCCTTGTTGAACATCAGCGGATCGTAAGTCGGTCCGAGAAAACCACCCGACTGACCCTTGTATGGAGGCGACGAGGTCGTGAAAGGCCGCGGCAGGACAATCCAGGCCGGCAAGTCGCCACGATCACCAAGTAATTTCTGCAGGATCCCACCAATGCCAGGGTGATCGCGACGGGAAACATAGAAATCCGCCAGGATCCCGGGCAACTGAGCCATCAGCGTGTGCGCGATCGCTCCGTTGTGGTCGTTGTTGGCGTGTGTCATCGAACGGATCAGCGCGAGCTTGTCGGCATGTTGGGCAACCTGCGGGATCAACTCGCCGAACGGCAATCCGGGGACGGAAGTGGAAATAGGACTGAAGCTCGTTCGAACTCCCGAAGGGGCTTCCAATTTCAGATCCCACAAATCGGGCTGCGACGGGCCACCGCACAGAAATATCGAAATACAGCGACTGGCCGTCGGAGCATGCGACAGGACAGACTGCGATGAATCGATCGCTTGAATGGTCCGAGGGACCAGGAATCCGCCGGCCGACAAGCTCCCCATCGCCAGAGCAGATCGTCGCGTGATCCCGCGATTGGGTCGCGGAAAAAGAGACAACATGTTCAACCTCCACTATATACCGACGATCGAAACCGCATCCACCACAGGCACAAAGTGCCGGCGGTTATTGACCGCAGCCACGCCCCCAGCCGCCACTGGCTCCGGCGAACTCTCCCCTGATTCTATCAGCCTATCAGCATATTGTCTTACACTTCGGACCGTGCATCGCCAGCATCAATCAGCGGCTCAGTCGCTCCTCCGTCGATGCCGCCGGTGACTAACGAGCGTCGGTCCGCCTGAACTGAGGCAACT
>JANNGQ010000347.1:0-2018 GCA_031403975.1 Planctomycetota bacterium | reverse complement strand
CGTGCATGAGCGACACGCCGGACAGCATCCCCTGCATCAGGTGATGTTTGTGCTCCTGGAAGAAGGTCTGCCTGCTCTTCAGCTCGAACATGCCACTACGACGCACATACCGGTGGAAACTGGAACGAGCAAGAGCGATCTGACGCTCAGCGTCCTGAACACCGACGAGCAGTGGATTTGTCAGTGGGATTATTCCACGGACCTGTTTCTTCCAGAGTCCGTCGGCCGCATGGCCGACCACTGGACTCAGTTGCTGAATTCCGTGACCGCGGACCCGGATCTGCGCATCAGCCACCTGGAACTGATGACAGCCGCCGAACGACATCAGGTACTCGTCGAATGGAATCAGACGACTTGCGACTATCCTCGTGACAAGTGCGTGCATGAGCTGTTTGAAGAACAGACCGCACGCACGCCCGATGCAGTCGCCGTCGTTTATGAAGACAGCCGCCTGACCTATGCCGAACTGAATGCACGTGCCAATCAACTGGCACATCACCTGAAATCGATGGGTGTCGGGCCCGAAGTCCTCGTCGGCCTGTGCGTTGATCGCTCTCCCGACATGATCGTCGCACTCCTCGCCATCCTCAAAGCCGGGGGAGCCTATGTACCTCTCGATCCTGAGTTTCCGATCGATCGCCTCGATCTGATGCTGAAGGACGCAAAGCCGGCAATGCTGCTCACGCAATCTGCGATTGCCTGCCGACTGCTGCCCACGAATGCGCTGGTACTGAATCTTGACACGGAGTTGCAGAACGCGGCGCAAGAGACCCTCGAAGTCCCGGTAACAGTCGTTGGTGCGACAAACGCCGCTTATGTCATCTTCACGTCTGGCTCGACGGGACAGCCAAAAGGCGTGCTGATCGAACATCGGCAACTTGTCAATTACGTGACCGGCGTCATCCAGCGGCTGGCTCTTTTACCCAAACTTCGCTACGCCACAGTTTCCACTTTCGCGGCCGATTTGGGTCATACGGTCGTCTTCCCGTCGTTGATCACCGGTGGCGCATTGCACGTTGTGGCAAAGGATCGCACGTTCGATCCGCCCCGACTTGCCCAGTATTTTCGCAGAGAGAACATCGAGGTCCTCAAGATTGTGCCATCGCATCTGTCGGCAATGCTGCAGTCAGTCGAACCAAGGGACGCTGCGTGGCTCCTTCCCCGACGCATTCTCGTGCTCGGCGGAGAATCTTCTGATTGGGAGCTGATCACCAAAGTGCGGAAACTCGCACCGGAGTGCCGGATCTTCAATCACTACGGTCCAACCGAAACGACCGTTGGAGTGCTGGTCAACGAGACCACGCAGCCAGTCAGCATGCCACAGACGAGGACCGTGCCGCTCGGCAGACCGCTCCCCAACTCACGTGTCTATATTGTGGACCCTATGATTCGACCAGTCGGGATCGGCGTGCCGGGCGAACTACTGATTGGCGGTGCGGGGGTAGCGAGAGGCTATCTGAACCAATTACAACTCACTGAAGAAAGGTTTGTGCCCGACCCGTACAGTGCAGACCCCGACGCGAGGCTGTACAGGACAGGAGACCTTGCCCGCTATCGGCCGGACGGGAACATCGAGTTTCTCGGTCGTGTGGATCAGCAGGTCAAAATCCGCGGCTTCCGCATTGAACCGGGCGAAATCGAAGCCGCACTGCGTGCGTTGCCACTTGTCCGCGATGCGGTCGTGCTGGCACAGGAGCACTTGGCAGGAGAAAAGCGACTCGTCGCTTATCTGGTCACCGCAGCACTTGATGCAGGAATCGCCGGAGATCAGGATCATTCCGCCGCTCTGTCGACGGAAGACGTGCGATCTCAACTGGCGCAGGTGCTTCCGGACTACATGATCCCATCGCGGTTCGTGACGGTCCCGGAGTTCCCGCTGACACCGAACGGAAAACTCGATCGCAAAGCGCTGCTGAGTCTTGCCGGTACAGAACTGGCGGCCGGCCATGCCTACGAAGCGCCGCGAGACCAGTTGGAGCAACAACTGGCGACCATCTGGCAGTCCGTCCTGAAACGGG
>JANNGQ010000346.1:0-3562 GCA_031403975.1 Planctomycetota bacterium | reverse complement strand
CGAACATGATGATCGAAAGCCGCTTGGTCGCTGGCTCGATTCTCAGCGAAAGTATGCCAGGCTGGAAGCTCAGCATCTGGCCGTCGCGGCAACAGACAGATTGCCATTTGCAGATCGCATTCGCAGGAAGATCTGGCCGGCTGTCCCCCTCGTGTTTCTCTATGTTCTGATCTGGAAGCGGTGTCTGCTGGATGGCTGGGCCGGCTGGTCTTATGTGCTGCAGCGGACGTACGCAGAGCTGTTGCTGTCTCTGGAGCTGCTTGATCTGAGGCTCCGAAACATGAAAGCGCCGACGAACGGAACGAAATGAACATTATCGGAATCAATGCGTATCACGGAGATGCCTCGGCCGCTTTGGTGATCGACGGACAGCTCGTGGCGGCTGTCGAAGAAGAACGCTTTAACAGAGTCAAGCACTGGGCTGGTTTTCCAGGTCAGTCCATCAACTGGTGTCTGCAGCACGCCGGAATCTCAGCGCGCGAAGTGGATCATGTGGCGGTGTCGTTTGACCCGAGAGCCAATTTCTTCAGACGACTTGGCTTTGTCGCGACCCACTGGCCTTCGCCGTCGGCCATCATTGACCGCCTCAAGCGCCAGGGAAAAACGCTGGGACTGGAGGATCAGTTTGCTCAGTCAGTTGGTACGCCCCGATCGACTTTGCGGGCTCAATTCCACCGCATTGAGCATCACCAGACTCATGTCGCGGCAGGTTTTCTGATCTCTCCTTTTGAAGAATCTGCTGTCCTGTCAGTCGATGGCATGGGCGATTTTACCAGTACTCTGACTGCTCACGGGAACGGCACTTCATGGCAGGAACTGGACCGAGTCTGGTTTCCGCACTCGATTGGGTTCCTGTATTCCGCGATCACGATGTACCTCGGCTTTCCTCATTACGGCGACGAATATAAGGTGATGGGGCTGGCACCATATGGACAACCTGAGTTTGCCGATTTTTTCAGAAAGTTAATTCGTCCGGCGGGAGACACATTTGAGCTCAATCTGGACTATTTCACTCATCACAAGCGCGGCGTCAAGATGACGTGGAACAACGGAGCACCGATTGTTGAGCCCTTCTACAGCAAACGGCTGCTGATGGAATTGGGGCCTGCCCGGACGAAACAGGAGCCGATGACACCGCGGCAGGACAACATTGCGAAGTCGCTGCAGGTGGTCACTGAAGAAATCATCATGCACCTGCTGAATCGTCTGCACAGAAAGACTCGCTGCGATAACGTCTGCCTGACAGGCGGCGTCGCCATGAACTCAGTGGCAAACGGCAAAATTACGACTCAGACACCGTTTCGCAACGTCTATATTCCGGCAGGTGCGGCTGATAACGGAACGTCTTTCGGTGCAGCTTTTTATGTCTGGAACAAAGTGCTTCGGAAGCCGCGCGGCTTTGTGCAGGATCACGCCTATCTGGGCTGTGTTTCCACAGATGAATGTGCACAATCGTCCGCAATGAAAGCTGGAGTGCCTTTCGAAACCTTTGAGGAACGGGAGCTGATTGACCGCACTTCCGATCTGCTGATCGAAGGCAAAGTCGTGGGTTGGTTTCAGGGGCAGATGGAATTTGGAGCGCGGGCGCTTGGAAACCGCACACTGCTGGCTGATCCTCGTCGCACTGACATGCGGGACATCATCAATCTGAGGATCAAATTCCGCGAGAAATTCCGCCCCTTTGCTCCCAGCATTCTGGAGGAACACGTCAGTGAGTGGTTCGAAATCAACGAATCGACCCCGTATATGGAGAAAGTGTTTCCAATCCGGCCGGAAAAGCACGCGATCATCCCGGCGGTGACTCACGTCGATGGCAGCGGTCGTCTGCAGACGGTTTCGAAAAGGACAAATCCCCTTTATCATGCGTTGATCCGGCGGTTCTTCGAGAAGACAGGAGTCCCGATTGTCCTGAACACCTCACTGAATGAGAATGAGCCGATTGTACGCACTCCGACTGAAGCGATCAGCTGTTTTCTGCGCACCGACATGGATGCGATTGTACTGGGGAATCTGCTGATTGATCGCCATCGTCCTGATTTCCCTGTTGCATTCCGGAAACGTATCGTTACGGCGTGAACACGCATTGCATAGCGTCGTTTGACGTACCTGGCATCTGTCGGACATTCTCTCACATGGAATTGATTTGCCGGGACATCGACGCACGGGTATGAAGGGGGCAGCGGCAACACATTCCGCTCCTGCACTCACTACTTCGGCGCACGATTTTATGTTGTGTGCATCTCAGATGCCTTATCCTGCCGTTGCCGAAACACGCAGGCGACCTGCGGGAATGGTGACACAGCCGCGATGTCAGAGAATATCCCCGGCAACATCGCTGATGGCCGGCCTGGACAAACGGAAACACTATGAGCAGTAATGCCCTTCGCTCCACAAGCCGTGATCCATCAGCTGCGGTGTTGTTCGTTCGGCAGCCGTGGGTGGCCTGCACGATTGTGTCGATCGGATTCCTGCCCCTGCTCTATTGGCATGTCGCGGGACTTCTGGAGCGGCCGCATTATCAATTCTTGCTGTTTCTGCCAATTGCACTCTGGTTGCTGATCGCTTCGCTGCCTTCCCACACACCCGGTGTATCCAGGTCAGCGACAAATCGCGAAATCGGGTTTTCTGTGGCAATTCTTGCGGCGTCCGCAGTCGGGCTGGCGATTGCCACCTGGTCCTGGTCGCCTTGGGTCGCCGCCGTAAGCGGGATAATGGCGGCCTTCAGTCTCCCACTCTACATCGGCGGCGTCCCGGGAGCTGCACGGTGGTTTCCGGTCTGGATGTTCTGCTGGATTCTGATCCCCTTGCCGTCCGGGCTGGATGAGGACCTTATTGTCCGCCTTCGGACTTTAACCACCATGATGACCAGTGCAGTACTGGATCAGGTCGGAATTCTGCATCAGGCATATGCAAACGTTATTGAACTGCCTGGGAAGCCGCTGTTTGTGGCCGATGCCTGCAGCGGCATCCATTCCCTGTATGTTTTGATCGCCGTCGCATTATTCCTCGCGATGTTTCAGCGCCGCGGTCTGCTGCATGTGTTTTTGCTGCTATGCAGCACGATCGGACTTGTGCTGGTGGAGAATGTGGCTCGCATCGTGACGGTTGCCGCGGCCCTTGGATGGCGGATGGATCTGAGTATCGGATTCAATCATGCACTGCTGGGCGTTCTGTTGTTCTGTGTTTCGACGTTCCTGATCTTTACTACAGATCAACTGCTGCTGTTCCTGCTGCCCACCGAACCATTTCGTTTCCTGCGATCAGTGTCCGGTAAAGTAATGAAGTCATCGACACCGGCGACGCGCACTGCTGGAGGATCATTCGGTATGGTCGGCAGCGTCTGGCTGCTTGTAGCGATGAGTTTTCCTGTCCTGGGAATTGCGCAGCTCACGAGACTGCCGGGTGATATCCCGACTTTGGCGGCATTGTTTCCCGAAGAGTTCGACCTCCGGAAACTCGGCGAAGACGCGCTGCCGAAAGAGTCAAAGTATGTCATTGACACTATTGTCGTTGATCGTCGCGAGTGCGTGCGCCAGTGCTCCCAGCATGCCGTTGTCATGGC
>JANNGQ010000345.1:0-2017 GCA_031403975.1 Planctomycetota bacterium | reverse complement strand
GTTCGTGGCAGCTTATCGGCAAATACCCGAAGATCCTGAATGACGACGTTGTCGGAGAAGAAGCCCGCAAACTGTACGCGGATGCTCAGACGGAACTGGCGACGCTGCTGGCGGATAAGAATCTCGTCGCCAAAGGCGTCTACGGTTTCTGGCCGGCGAATTCTGACGGCGATGACATCATCCTCTGGACAGACGAGTCGCGCTCGAAGGAACTCATGCGCTTCCCGATGCTGCGGCAGCAGTGGGAACGAGTCGGACAGAAAGATTTTCGGTCGCTGGCAGATTATGTGGCACCGAAATGTAGCCATCACGCTCCGCGTGATGAGCCTCATATGACGCTCTCTCAACGAACAGCGCCACTCCATGCGGACGATCACCCTTCAGGGCTCGTCACGCGGAGCGATGACGGCTACATTGACTACCTCGGTGCGTTCGCAGTCACCGCCGGTCACGGCTGTGATGAGCTGGCAAAAGCGGCGGAGGCCGCGGGGGACGACTATCGTGCCATCATGATCAAGGCCCTGGCAGATCGTTTCGCTGAGGCCTTCGCGGAGTATCTTCACGCGAAGGCCCGTCGCGAATGGGGCTTCGGCAAGTCCGAGGGTCTGACGAACGACCAGCTCATTGAAGAAGAATACCGCGGCATACGACCGGCATTCGGCTATCCGTCATGTCCCGATCATCTGCCGAAGGGCGATCTCTGGAAGCTGCTGCAGCCTGACAAGTCGATCGGGATGACGCTCACCTCCAGCTTCGCCATGTGGCCGGCGGCATCGGTGAGTGGTCTTTACTTCAGCCTCCCGGAAGCTCGTTACTTCAGCGTGGACCGCGTCACCAAAGACCAGGTCGAACACTACGCCGCCCGGATGCATCGCACCGTGAAAGATATGGAACGCTGGCTGGCACCGAATCTGGGGTACAGTCCGTAAAGTGCATTCCGCGGGTCTCGACGCAGGAGAATTGTCAAGAAGAAATCCACTGTCTTTGTGCCTTCGTCAGCGGTATCCTCCTCTGTCGAGGTTCACTGTCAGTCAATATTCGGAACGAAGTGAAGTCAAATGCAGAATGTCCTTGAAGCTCCCGGTGTGCTCGACACAATCCTGCGGCTGGATATTGATCAATATCACCGCCTCTGTGACTCAGGAATCGTGCCGGAGAAAACCGAATTGCTGGAAGGAGTCGTGGTCGAAAAGATGGGAAAGTCACCCCTGCATTCCTGGACCGCCGGATTTCTGGCAGAGTGGTTTCAATCCCAGCTCAAGCAAGGGCTGTTGCTCCGGGTTGAGCAACCGCTGACTCTGGCCCGGTCCGAACCCGAACCGGATCTTGCGGTGGTTGTGGGCTCGCGAGGCGATTTTCGAAATCAACATCCAGGCACCGCGGTGCTGGTTGTGGAAGTTGCCATCACGACGGTGGCCATCGACAGTGCGAAAGCCACGGTCTATGGCAGAGCAGGGATCCCGGAATTCTGGCTTGTCCAGCCGGACGTGAAAAAGATCATCGTGTTTCAGAATTCCGGTGACGCCGGCTACATGCAAACCCGATCGCTTGACCTGGAATCTGTGCTGTCGACTTCACATTGTCGATTGCCGCTGAGACTCTCGGATCTATTCGCCGAATAGACATGGAACGCTGGCTGGCGCCGGATCCTGGCTATACTCCTGAATGCAGAATTCTGCGACGATTCAATTTCGGTCTCACTGTGTATGGACGTGAAGAAAGCGGCATGGCGATCGAAAAGACCGTGAACAAGATCCGACTCAGGGAACGACCCGGCGATCTTGCCTGGTGGCTGTCAAAAACACCACAGCAGCGACTGGCCGCACTGGAGCTGATTCGCAGCGAGTACAATCGGGGGAAGTATGGACCTGACAACCGACTTCAGAGAGTTTGTCGAATTGTTAAACAAGCATGAAGTTCGATATTTGGTCGTCGGCGGATATGCAGTGGCAGTTTACGGGCATCCGAGATACACGAAGGATCTGGACATCTGGGTTGAAGCCACTGAAGACAATAG
>JANNGQ010000344.1:0-3115 GCA_031403975.1 Planctomycetota bacterium | reverse complement strand
AGCAATGCTGAAAAACCACGGTCCAGATTTGGCAACAACGGATTCTTGTGTTTACTGAAGTTGTCTGCGTGCGTGTCTCAATAGGCGTCATTGCGCTCCCAGTTGACCGTCACTAAAGGAACTCCCGCTTCGACCAGTCGGCGAGGCTCTTCGAGAGTGATGTCCAAGGCGCGGCGGGCCACCGGCGAAGTCAGGAGTTGAATTGCCTGCTGGTGATAGTCACCAAAACTGGCTGTTGCCGCAGTCCGCTGCAGCCTGTCAGTGACTCCAGTCAGTTTGTCAAGCAATCCCTTTCGCTGGATTAGTCGCTGTGCATTGTCCAGGAGCGGCAGTGGACGAAAATCGGGCTGATTCGCGTGTAGTTCATTACCGCACCAAAGCAGGGGAAATCGTCCGATGCGTTTTGCGGGTTTGTCGTGGGCCGCTTATGCCGCATGCCAGTCAACATGTAGTGCATGGCGACCGTGTGAGTGTTGTCCGGATGCGTGACCGAGCGGACCAGGGTGTAACGATGCGCCAGCCGGGCGAGGCGCGGCATGTGTTCGCAAATCTGAGTGCCTGGGATGCTGGTCACAATCGGTCTGAATTCACTGCGCACCTCTGATGGTGCGTCAGGTTTCATATCCCAGGTATCCTGATGGGCAGGGGCACCAAACATGAACAACACGATGCACGACTTTGCGCGACCGAAACTTGATTTACGGTCTCCTTGCGAACCGAGTGCCCGCGCTGCCAGCTGATCCGACATCCCGATTCCCAATCCACCGATGCCTGCCAACCCGCCAATCCGCAGCCACTCCCGACGCGTCACTCCCTCGCAATTCCGACTGGCTCGTCCGGGGATCGTAATCATAACGGTCGTTCACTTTCGCAAAACGCGATCCTGAGGTGGTGTCCCTGCGTGGATTCCCGCTTCGGGGAGACACCGGAGCAGACCAAGAGTCGCCCAGGCGGAGCCAGAGACGGTGATCGGCTCGAGATTCCCTGCGCTCGTCTGGCTGGTGTCTGAGTGCTGGGAACGAGAGGTCATCGTCCAGGAACCATCCGGCATCTGAGTTGTCAGCAGGAAATCTCGCGCCCTGACCATCGCCGGGTGATCTGTCGCGAGTCCGCCGCGAGAAACAAGAGCGTAGAGGGCCTGGCCGGTGGCGAAGGCGTCACTCGCCATGTCCTTCGCCTGCGACCAGCCGCCATCGGTGTTTTGCCGATTCAGGAGTTCCTCAATGCTGGCTTGGCGCTCGTGATCAATCAGAATCCGCAGATTCAGCGCTTGCTGTAGCTCAGCTTTGGCGTTCGCGGTGAGCCAATCACGGACCTTCAAACGTCCTGCATCTGCAGTGGTCGTTCCCTCGGGCTGTTGACCGACTGCGTACGCGGCAAGTAATGTCGACGTTTCCTGCAATTCGCGAAAGGGCGGGCGGCCCTCGAATGCACTCCACGAACCATCGGCTTCCTGCCTGGCGACCAGGTGCTCCACAGCCTTATTGAGAATCTCCTGCGACGCCGGATCAGGTTCCCGTCCACCTTCGCGAAAAGCAAGCGTGGTAAACACAGCCATCAGAGAGTAGGCATTACCGGCTCGCTCCTGCTCGTCTGGCTTCGGAACAATTCCTGCCCGATTGTCGGCCGCCAGCAGATGTTCGACTGCCTCTTGATAGCCCTCCTCATCGATCGCCAGTCCCCGCGCACGGGCATCGCGCTGCACCCAGACCATAAACGGCAAATGATGGCAGGAGGCGCATTTGCGATCATGCAGCCAGGTCAACGACTTTCCCTCAACGTATGCCAATCCTTTGCGGACGGCCTCCAGCTGGTCAGTGTGCTGATCCTGCGCAACTGCGACGCGAACCGAAGTGAGGGAGACCAGCAAACACAAAACGATCGAATTGATCGGCGGGCCCATGCGGTGTTTCATACGCAGGATCTCTGATCGTTGGTAACGTGACTATGCGGATTCAGGCCGCAGCCGACAGCTGCAAAAAGTAGAACTCAGGCCAATACTTTGCACTTGAGAGAATGATCCTCCAGCGTCGGTTTCCCCTCTCAGCCAACACCGCCGCCGTGTTTCAGCGATGGAACATACCCAGGCAACCAGTCGGCAACAAGAGGTCGAACTCCAGCTATTGGAAGCACTCGGGAAACCGGTGGAGGCGAGTCAGTGCGTTCCGAAGCACTTGCTGACACGATGTCATCGGACTTGTCGCCCCAGTTGTGAACCCGTGCGTCGTGGCGTAGGATTTCAAAACTGTTGCGGTTCACCGTTCTACCTTTGCCCGCGTCGCACGGTACTCGGCAGAAAACATTCTGCCTAAGACACGTTCGCTGATGAAATCCAATCATGCCGACAGTCTACATCGAGACATCGATCGTGAGCTTTCTTCGCCAGAATCCGAAGGCATAGCCGGACTCCATTCTGCGTCAACAGATGACACGAGCGTGGTGGGATTTCCATAGGCATCGTTATGATCTCGTCACAGCTCAATATGTTGTTGACGAAGCCAATAATGGCAACGCGAAGTTTGCCGCAGAACGTCTGGGACACCTTGCTCAGATCCCATTGTTGCAGCTCGGTGTCGACATTGATCGACTTGCCGCCGAAACCCTCTCGCGTGCCATCCTTCCAACAGATGCGTTGCTGGATGCTCTGCATATTGCGTGCGCGGCCGTTAACCGTGTAGACTATTTACTGACGTGGAATTGCACTCATATCGCCAATCCAATGATTCTGCCCCGTGTGTTCCGGACGTTGGATGATTTTGGGCTGCCGTTCCCGGTAATCTGCACTCCCAAAGACATGATGGATACGTTCGAAAATGAAGCAGACAATTGATCCCGTAATTGAAGAGATTCACGAAACACGACGCGAGATCGCAAAGCGATTCAACTACGACATCGAGAAGATTTCGGAAGACGCGCGACGCCGTCAGGCACTTGACGGTAGACCTTTGTGGCAGCCTGAATCGGCGAACAAAACGATGCCCCCGAGCGGCGGTAGCACGTTTCCTGGCAGTGGTGAGTCGTCTCCCGCCGCCGAGTGATCGTAGTCGTTCGGCGGCAAGACAAGCGGAGTTTCTCATGCCGTTACTCGCACGAATAGGCGCTGTTGTCTTGCTTC
>JANNGQ010000343.1:0-4927 GCA_031403975.1 Planctomycetota bacterium | reverse complement strand
CTACCATGGCTTCGCACACACGCATATGGATTCGTTGTGTCACCTCTTCTACAACGACAAACTCTACAACGGCTTCTCCCGAGAGAAGGTCGGCCCAAAGGGTGCCGAAGTGCTCGCGATCCGCAACGTTAAGGAGGGCATTTTCACGCGCGGAATCCTGTTTGACATCCCGGTACTTCGTGGCGTGCGTTTTCTGGAACCGGGGACGCCGATCTACCCGGAAGACCTGGACGCCTGGGAAGAGCATGCAAAGGTGAAGGTCTCCAGCGGAGATGTCGTTTTCATCTGCACCGGTCGCTGGGCCCGTCGTGAACTGGCCGGCCCGTGGAGCGTCGATAAAAGTGGAGCCGCCGGACTGCATGCCTCCTGCGCCAGGTGGCTCAAAGATCGCGACATCGCAATGCTCGGCAGCGACGGTGCAAGTGATGTCGTCCCTTCAGGAATTGACGGCGTCGAATTCCCTGTTCACCTTCTGACATTACACGCAATGGGCGTACACATTTTCGACAATTGCGACCTGCAGGCACTCAGCAAGACTACGGAGGAACTGGAACAATGGGAGTTTCTGCTGACTGCTGCTCCTCTGGCCGTGCCCGGGGGAACAGGATCGCCCTTGAATCCGATTGCGACGTTTTAGGGAGAGACACCGGGACAACTGCAGTCGTCCGTTGCCGAAGCTGCCGAAGGCCCTGGACTGCGGCAACCTGCTGCCGCTTTTGTGCTTGCAGCCTGCTGCGGCACTTTGGGAGTGGTCGTGATTTGTGACACAGCGTCGTTAGGGCTCGCCCAGCAGGCTGGCTGGGGAAGGCGGCAGCAGGCTGCCGCACTCCAAGGGAATGGCCAGCATCGCTCTGATCGGCGACGCATGGACCACCAGGCAGGTGTAACAACCATCGCGGAACCGGATTGGACTCTTGGTGCCGCAGAGAATCGTTGCTATATTCGCCGTTCGGGCATGGGCGATCGCAGTTTCCGGCAAAGAGTGATCGTTTGTCTGCTGCGGCGATTCAGTTGCAGAGTCGCTGAATTCATTTCCGATCTGAGGCGTGGCAATGTGGCAATAGGGTTTAATTCTTAGTCGCAAATCGGATGCCCTTTGGTTTGTTGCCCTGCCTTACCTGGCACTGGCCACCGCGTTCGGCTGTCAGTACTGGCTCCCGGCCGTCGCCATGGCGTCCATTGCCCTGTGGATCACGATCCCTCACCATTTTGCCACATGGGTTCGGGCCTACGGCATCGCAGAAGACCGAAAACGATGGAGAATCCGGCTGATCGCCGGACCGCTGGTGATCTTCGGGATGGCGCTGATCGGTCTTAAGTGGGCTCCCATCACAGTTCTGATCCTGGCCATCCTGTGGGACAAACAGCATTCCCTGATGCAGCAGCATGGATTCGCCCGCATCTACGACTTCAAGGCCGGAACCGGCAGTCCTTCTACCTCCCGATTTGATCTCGCTCTGAACTGGATTCTGTTCGCCAATCTGTTTCTCACGTCGCCCTTTTTTACACCGATCTGGCTGCGTGAGCTGTACCGCTTTCATCTTCCGCTGTCGGCAGACGCCGTCCGCGTTACGCATCAGATCAGTTGGTCCGTAACGGCCGTCTATCTGTTAATCTACATCAGCTATTTATGGATCACTGTTCGCCGCGGGTATCGCATTAACCCGATCAAATATGTGTTCCTGGGGTCGAGCTATTTCCTGTGGTATTTCACAGCATGGCAGACTTCGTCCGTGCTGCTGTTTTCCATTGCCGCCCAGATCATGCACGGCGTCCAATACATCGTGATCTCCTACTCCTACACTCGTCAAAGGACGCAGCGCTCGGGAGATCTGGAAAGCTGGGCCGCTTATCTGGTTCGACCAGGAAGGCTCAAGGCGTTCCTGATGGCCGGCCTCTTTTACGCGGTGGTGTATCAGTTGATCGTGGGCAAATCCCTGGAAGAGTTCGGTTTCGGCGTGCTGCATCTGCAGCAACAATACTCGGCCCCGATCCGTCATCTGGCGATTGAACCGATGAATCTCGACGGAGCGTTCGATCTGTTTTCGGCCGCTGTTATCGAATTGACTTCGCTGACACACTTTTACCTGGATTCATTCATCTGGAAAGTCAGTGATGCCAAAACGCGGGAAGGGCTGTGATGTCGCACGCCTGGATCCAGAGTGTTTCTCAATGCCGTACAATTCTTCAGAAACTTCGCCCGTTCCGGTTTCTGTTCGTGGTCTATGCCCTGGCAATCGCAGTTGCCATCCGGGAAGTCACACATCGGGATGACACGGTGGACTTGATGTTGAGTCCGAATCCCAACTTCGCAAGCACGATCTTCGAACTTTATCCGGGCCGGGCGGAACCGCTCTATATGAGGGCGCTTCAGGCGGGACAGTGTGCACAGCCGAGGGATCCCGTTCCGGTCATTTGCCGACAATTCAACTCGCGGAGAATCAAGCAGGAAATCAATGACAATTTTCAGCAGGGGCTGAAAACCGGCGTCAAGCACATCGAAGGGATGTACTACGAATATGTGCAGTTCCTGGTCGTGTCAGGCGGGACGAAATCTGAAATCGAGGCGGCCTATGAAATATGGCGTACGAATTTCCCGCTGTCACAGTTGCGCGATCCACGGGACATGCCGCGATGACCGGCGATCCGAAACATGTAATTTCAGTTGGCTTTTGAAAGATCCAGGAAAATGATGATCGAAGGGTTTCCGACGGGCGTGTAATGGCCCGTGAAGTTGAGGCCGCCGGTTTTGCGATCCACGCGAAAGACGGCGATGTTGTCAGCTCGCTGATTGCAGCTATAGAAGAACTCGCCGGCGGGGTCGAAGTTGAAGCTGCGCGGATAGTTCCCGCGTGTCCATTCTTCCCCGAGGAACGTCAGGTCGCCTTTGGGGCCAACGGAAAAGATTCCGATGCTGTCGTGCAGGCGGTTGCCGCCATAGACAAATCGGCCATCGGCTGAAACCAGGATCTCCGAGCAAAAGTTGCTGCCGGCAAATTCGGGTGGCAGGGTGGAGATCGTCTGCCGTGCGGCTAACCGGCCCGTTGCGGCATCGTAGTCAAATAATACGATCGTGGAGCCTTCCTCCTGAATGGAGTAGAACCAGATCCCATTGGGGTGAAAATGGAAATGTCTGGGCCCGTCTCCTGGCGGCAGGGAAACCGCCGGCAGATCACTCGGAGTCAGCACGCCTTTCTCCTCGTCAAATTTCCAGTCGAAGATCTGATCCAGGCCCAGGTCCGCATGCAGTACGAAGCGCCCGGAGGGATCGGCCTGAATCATATGTGCGTGAGTCCGATCATGTCCGCTGACGGCGAAGCTGCCCGGCGGAGCATTCGTTGCAGTTGCGGGGCCGATCTTTCCGGCATCGTTCTGGATATCGGTGGCTATGTCCAGACGGCCATCGGGCAGAATCGGCAGCACCGCGACGGAGCCTCCGAAATAGTTGGCTACAAACACGAACCGTCCGGACGGATGGACGCTCACATACGTGGGACCGGCACCGCCGGAACGAACGGTGTTGAGCAGCTCCAGTTTCCCGTCAGCCCGATTGATGGCGAACGCACTGACGGTCCCTTCATTGTCTTCGCCCACTCGTTCTGTTTCGTTGGCGGAATACAGCCGGGTTCCGGAGCTGTTCAACGCGAGGCAGCTCGGGCTTGTATCCATTTCGTGAATACCGGCGGGGGTCATCGCCCCGGTGACGCGATTCACGTGAAGGAGATGAATGCCGCGACCATTGCCCGGCGGCAGATCCACCTGCGTCGGCAGAACATCGCGGAGCGGAGAGCTGAATGTGCCCACATAGGCGATGAGGGGCCTTGCGGCTTCTTCCGATTGAGCCTGGAGCAATCGCTCCATGAGGCGTGTTGTCGCCGCGAGTGCAACGGAAGTTTTTAAGAACGAACGTCGGGAACTGTGGAGTGGCATCATGATGAAAACAGCCTGTCTGTTGAGGGGACGGTTGCAGCCAGCGGTATGAGTCGTTGCGAAACACTAATTCCGGCAAGAATGAACCAGAGCGAACGGTCTCAGCGCTCCGTCGCGGTTATCATCACGCGCTGTCGGGGATTCCCGCGGCTTCATCTTTCCAATCGCCGACGGGAAATCGAGCAGAGGTTGAGGGTGCATTCGGTCGAGTTGTTTGATGATACGTATGTGTCGTCAGTATGCCGGGGATTTTCAAGTCACAGACAGCGTGGCAGGCGATTCGGGCGTTGTCCTTGCCAATTCGTCGAAATCTGTCGCGAGCGAACCTCAGGTACTGTGCCTTGAATCGTTGCTGGAGTGATTCATCTGTTGATTCCCCGACCAATGCATGAAGGACAGCCGACGATGGCAAGTCCGGGCCGTCTGTTGCTGCAGCATGCACTTCCCCTGTTCACGTCGGTGCTGGCGATTCTGGCTGCCATTGCACCGCTGACATACGGTGCTGCGCGATCTCGAATCGGATTTTTGCTGGTCGTCACTGCACTGCTGGAGATGACTCATGGTTTCCGACGCTCGACGATAGCCAGCCAACGGGCAGCGTGGAGCGGTGGAACCATCTCGCTGGGTCTCGGACTGCTGTTGATGAATGCACCGCTGTTTGCTTCGGAGGCGCTGAGGATTTTTCTGGCGGGATGGTTTGGTCTGGACGGAATTCGTGGCCTGCTGGCAGCCATCCGCAGCAACCACGGCACCGGATCCCGAATCAGCCGTCTGTTGCCTGGACTGTTCAATCTCGTCATCGCAATGATCGTAATAGCACTCGGTGAACGATGGCTGACTCTGACAATCGCACTGGCGTCGTCCTTTCGGATCTTCAGCACGGCCCGGACCATGGTGACATCTCCGGTGCTCACGGCAGGCATGCTGGCTGATGCCAGGGTTTTCTCCCCTGGTCTGCCGCAGGACGCCAGAGTCCATGAGATCGCCAGGCGGATTG
>JANNGQ010000342.1:0-2636 GCA_031403975.1 Planctomycetota bacterium | reverse complement strand
CCTGCCACACCAGATTGACCGGCGCATCAAAGCTCCGTTTCACCAGCACTTCTCGATCTGACGGCGTGCTCACTTCAGCAGGTTTCATTTCTTTCGTTCCTCTTTCTGTGCTTGCTTCAACTCGGCGAGTAACGCGTCGAGCCGCTTGTAGTTGCCTTCCCAAATCTCTTGCACTTGCTCCAGCCAATCCGTGACCGCCTTCAATTGCTCCGTCTCCAGCTTGCAGGGCCGCAACTGGGCCACTCGACTACGCGAAATCAGCCCCGCCGATTCCAACACCTTCAGGTGCGACGAGATCGTAGGTTGCGTCAACGAGAAGACGCCGACCAAGTCGGATACGGATGCCTCGCCGCGAGCCAGATGCAACACGATTCCACGTCGAGTGGGGTCGGCAAGAGCGGAAAATGCTTGGTCCAGTCGGGTCATCTACATAGAACATCGTCTATATAGTTCTGCGTCAATATACTGATTCGAATTCGCTGGAAATCAGAGCGCATTAACCCAAGGTGTGCGGGGCAAGGGAGTTATCCCGACTTGCTGTTTTCAAGCTTCCGCCGCAACCCGGCTTCCCATCCCCAGATGCCGGTTAGGAAAAGTTCAATTGCCGTCTTGTCACCCCGACTATTTTTCGAAATAAGCCCTTCGGCGAGTACGTCGAAGGGCTTTCTCCTTGTGAGGACGCGAGTTAAAGATCAACGAGCGTGTTCAAATGGCATTACACGAAGGTCGAACTCACAGGAGAAGTGACGGAACTCCTTTGTTTGCCTGGCGAAACGTGGTTCAATTCCCATCGCCTGTTTTTGCGGTGGCAGACCGTTGTTTTGAGACGGAAATGCTGCGTCAATTCGTGCGACCAACATCAAGGAACCGCCGTAAACAAACCACGCACTCATTCGCTCTTGCCCGCCTCTGCCAGCATCGGAAAATGTTCTTGAAACCATGCGTCCCAGAGCGGGGTCTGGTAGGCGACGGTTTCGGCCGTCTGATCGCCGTAAAAGTAGACACTCAGCCCAATCATGATCTGTCCGCCGCAGTTGACGGCTCCAAAGGCTGCTACGGCCGGTCCTGGCTTGTCGAGCCGCAGCAGGATGTCGTACGGATTCTGGTTGACGTACTCTACCACTCCGCTCAGCGACGGGACACCCGCGGGTGCCGAGTAGTTCTGCCCGACGCTCACGTCTTTCAGTCCCAATGCCGTGGTCAGCGTTTCCCATGCCTCCGCTTCCGTACCCGGAGCGGGAACCATCCACTTCATCGATGTTGAGCGTAGGCCGCGGAAGTGCTTGAGATAAATCTGCAGGGTGCGTAAAAATGCAGCAAATACGACTTCGTCGCATCCCAACTGGTCGTCCCAATCGTCCGTGCTGGCGAACAGGCTTTGGACAATGCGGACGATACAGATGCCTCCTGCTCTCGCTTCAATGCTCCACTCGCTCGCGATGGGAGGCGAGCCGGGGATGAAACCGTCGGCCTGCGTGGCGAACATCCGGGGAGGATCCCAAGCCGTCACCTCAGAGCGTGGTTCCATGCCCGGACCGAAGTTCAGCTTCAAAGCCACGGGCTTCCCGTCCTTCTCTTCAAACTCAGCCGGCAACAACCAGGACGAAATCCCCGGCCCGGTGGCAATGGCCTGCCAGACTTCCTCCGGCGTGCCAGAGACCTCGATTTCGATCTGGACGGAGCGGCGTCCAGAGGGTTCTTTCTTGATGCTCATGATGGCTCCTTGGATTGACGCGCTAGTAATTGGTTAGTTCATTGTGTTGCGCTAAGGATTCATGTTCTACCTCGCGCTCATTTCGGCTTACTGTCGAGAAAGTCGTTCACCATCGGGACGATGACGGGCATGCGCTGCATCAGCGTGACGTGGGTGGTGTCGGGCAAGATGGCCAATCGCGATGTGGAGCGCGGCTTCATGTCGCCGTGGATCTCGCCGCCCTTCAGGCGGAACATCTCCGCGACATGTTCGAGCCGTATGCCATCAGCGTCAGCGTGGATGAAGAACATCGGCGCCGTGGTGGCCTTGAGCTTGTCAGCGCCGAAGTCGAACGGCGTCGAAGCCATCGCTTTGATGTGATTTACAAGATCGGCGAATTTGTCGGGCGTCGGGCTCAGTTTCTTGTATTCGATTTCGATGGGCGAGCCTGCGAATAGTTCGGGAGTGAGCTTGGGGAACGCGTCGAGCGCTTCCTTGACCGCGCCGTCGTGCCGAAACCTGGCCGAAATCACGACGACCTTGCGAACCTTGTCCGGATGGCGGATCGCACACTGCATCGCGACGCCCCCGCCCATGCTGTAACCGATGAGGTCCGCGCTGGGGATTTTGAGGTGATCGAGCAGCGCCGCCACATCGTCGGCGAGGTTTTCGTAACTAAAATCGCGTTTGATGTCAGCCGTGCGCCCGTGGCCCTGCATTTCGATCGCAATCACTTTCCGCGTCTTGGAAAGTTCACCGATCCACTGGGTCCAGTTGTTGGTAATGGTCATGAACGCGCCGTGGAGCAACACCACAGGATCGCCGCTTCCGTGGACTTCGTAGTACATTTTGAGTCCGTTGACCGGCGCGTAGCCGGTGGTTGGTTTCTCCTGCGCCGATACGCCCGATCGGCGCCTGCCTGACGACCGCCGCGCTGGCCGAG
>JANNGQ010000341.1:0-1995 GCA_031403975.1 Planctomycetota bacterium | reverse complement strand
GCCGACCCACACGGCGACGCTCAGGTTTGCGCCGTAGAAGTAGAGGCCGACGAATCCGCCGGACACTGAGACAGCGATGTCGAGGAAGACCAGGAATACCAGCCACCATTTGCGGAAGCTGAAGTACAACGAGAAGACCATCGCCAGCAGCACCAGTGGCACGAGCAGCGACAGGCGTTCCATTGCGCGCTGCTGGTTCTCGAACTGGCCGGACCACGTCCAGTAATAGCCGGGGGGCACGATCAGCGAGGCTTCAGCGTGTTTGCCGGCAGTGACGAGTTCGTCGCTCTGTTTGCGTTCAGACTGCAGCAGACGTTCGGCATCTTCGACGACGCTGATTTCGTCGCGGTCGCGCGTGTTGAGCGTCACATAGCCGACGAGCAGGCCGTTCTCGCTCTTGATCTCCTGCGGCCCGACGCTGAACGTGAGTTTGGCGACTTGCGCAATCGGAATGTGAGCGCCGGTGGATGTCGGGACAAGAATGTGCTCCAAATCATCGAAGCGTTCGCGCAGCTCGCGCGGGTAGCGGACGCGGATCGGATAACGTTCGCGGCCTTCGACGGTCGTCGTCAGACGTTCGCCGCCGATGGCAATTTCGATGACGTCCTGAATGTCTCTGATGCTGACGCCGTACCGTGCGGCGGCTTCACGGTCGATCTCGTATTCGAGGTACGGCTTGCCGACAAGCCGGTCGGCGACGACGTCCACTGCGCCAGGAACCTTTTTCAGAAGCTGTTCCATCTGCAGGCAGACTCGTTCGATTTCCTTTAGATCTGAACCATAAACCTTGACTCCCATCATCGCGCGGAAGCCGGTTTGCAGCATGACCAATCGCGTCTGGATCGGCTGTAACCACGTCGGGAGCACTCCGGGAATAGCCGCTTTCTGGTTCAATTCTTCGAGGATTTCGGCTTTGGTGATTCGCCGTTCTTCCGGCCAGAAGGTTCGCATCACCGGACGACACCAATTGAGCCACGCCTGATCGCTGTGCCATCGCGGGTGCGAGAGCGTGCGCCAGTCGTCTTCCGGTATCAGTGTGACGATGGTCTCAATCATGCTGATCGGAGCGGGATCCAGCGACGATTCGGCGCGGCCGACCTTTCCGACGACGTCGCGTACTTCCGGCACTGTGCGAATCGCGATGTCCTGCTGCTTGATGACCTCTTCCGCGATGGTCAGCGAGGCCGATGGCAGGATTGACGGCATGTAAAGTAGCGAGCCTTCGTCCAGCGGCGGCATGAACTCGCGGCCGATGCCGGGAAAGGTCTGTACGAGACGCTGCCAACCGGTCGTTCGACTGATATCGAATCCGACGGCTCGAAGCGTCGCTGAGATCGGCGTGCCGACGACTCGAAATCCCAGCCACATCGTCAAACCCAGCGCCATCAGGCACATCGGAATCATCAAAAACGTGCCTTTATGGCTCAGCACCCAGCGCAGTGTCGGACGATAGACTCTGAAGATGGCTTGCGAAACGCGGTTCTCTTCCAGAGGTATGAGTCGTTCGCGACCCATGCGGTAAACCAGCGCTCCGACGAGGACACCGACTCCCAGTGCCGTGGGCCAGCCACTCCAGGTTGTGCCGAGGTTGAGGCCCCATACGAGCGCGATCCGCAATCCGATCATCGCCGCGACGCCGGCCAATCCTCCGACCAACAGCGAACGTCGACGCGACCACGTCACCGGTTTCAACAAGTAGTAACTCAGCACGGGGACGACGGTGATGGCGAGGATGACGGACGCGGCGATCGCAAACGTCTTCGTGTACGCCAAGGGCCGGAACATTTTTCCTTCCGGGCCGGTCAACGCGAACACGGGAATGAACGACACGACCGTGTTGAAGACCGCCGTGACGATGGCTCCGCCAACTTCGCAGGCGGCGTCATAAACGGTCGCGAGGTAGTTACTCGTCGGAAGGGCAAGGCTCCCGCCTGGCGAATGTCCCGACGAAAGCAGTTCGGCAGGAGCCTCGCCCTCCCGTGCCGCGCCTTTTCG
>JANNGQ010000340.1:0-2086 GCA_031403975.1 Planctomycetota bacterium | reverse complement strand
GGATGTGCAGCGAATGTTTGCGGCCGTTCATTCCCGCTTCCGGCGGCTGGATATTCTGGTCAACAACGCCGGAGCATTCGATGGCGGTCCAGTGCACGAACTTACGCTTTCGGCCTGGAACAATGTGATCTCATCCTGTCTGACCGGTACGTTTCTGTGCACGCGCGAGGCTTTTCGGATGATGATCCCTGCGGGACGAGGTCGCATACTGAACATCGGTTCGATTTCAGCTCAGCGCCCGAGGGACAATTCTTCGGCCTACACTGCAGCGAAATTCGGCGTCCAGGGGCTGACTCATGCGACGGCTCTTGAAGGTCGTCGGCACGGCATCACCGTCAGTTGCCTGCATCCGGGCAATGTGCTTGTCGAGCGACGACAGGAAACCGGCGCGCAGTCCGATGCGGAACCAATGATGGCCGTGTCATCCATTGTGCGCGCAGCGATGACCATGCTGACGATGCCGGACGATGTGAATTTCCTGGAAGCCATCGTGCTGCCAAATGAACAGCTCTATGTGGGACGGGGCTGATCTGATGCCGAAGACAAAAAAGGCGGTGGTGCTGGTCAGTGGCGGGCTTGATTCTGCGACAGCGCTGGCGATTGCTAAAAGCCAGGGCTTCGGGATTCACGCGGTTTCATTCGACTATGGTCAGCGGCACCTGCAGGAACTGCAGGCCGCACGCCGCATCTGCGAGGCTCAGGGCGTTTCAGAACACGTCATGTTCAAGGTGGACACCAGCATCTTCAGGGGCTCCGCGCTGACAAACGACATTCCTGTGCCGCACAATCGTGATGAATCTGCCATGGCCGTCGGGATCCCGGTAACGTATGTGCCGGCTCGCAACACGATATTCCTGTCCATCGCGCTCGGGCTTGCCGAATCGATCGGGGCCGATGATCTGTTCATCGGCGTGAACGCTGTGGATTACAGCGGCTACCCCGACTGCCGTCCGGAATTCATCACCGCGTTTGAAGCCATGTCCAATCTGGCAACCAGGGCCGGAGTCGAGGGGCGGCGCCTTCGAGTTCACACGCCGCTGATTTCACTGACCAAGGCAGAGATCATTCGCCTGGGATTATCACTAGGTGTTGACTACGGCCTGACTCACAGCTGCTACGATCCGGCACCGGACGCTGCATCCTGCGGCGAGTGTGATTCATGCCAGCTCAGGCTGAGAGGGTTTCAGGAAGCCGGAGCGACGGATCCGATTCGGTACGCAAAGTAATCCGCAATCGTGATCGGCATTCAATCTGACGCCAGACGGTGGGAGACTCCGGTTCGTGCCGGTTGTGGCGAACACAGATACGGTATGGCGCGACTTCACAAGGCGACACATCATGGCTGACTTCAAGGTAACGCAGCTGGGGTCCGACCTGGATTTTCAGAAACTGCCGTACTGGGACGTGGTCATCATCGGGGCCGGTCCCGCCGGATTGGCGGCCAGCCTGACCACAGCTCACCGCGCGCTGACCACGCTTGTGATCGAGGCCAAGGATCGACCGGGCGGACAGCCGCAGTTCCTCTATGCGGACAAGCGGATTGTGGACATCCCCGGCTTTCCCGATGGTATCAGCGGGGAAGACCTGTCTCAGCGGACGTATCGTCAAGCGGTCGATGCCCTCGTGCAATTCCGCCTCAACGAGGAACTGGTGACGATCGATGACACCGACCAATTGGAGACCGAGGATCGCCTCAAGCGAGTCGTGACCACCAGGAGCAGCTATTTGTGCCGTAAGGTGATCATCGCGTGCGGGCTGCTGCACTACCCTCGGCGACTCAGCGTGCTGGACCAGCTTGAGTCGAAGAACATCCACTACAAAGTTCCCAAGATCGGCGACTACGAAGGGAGCAGAGTCGTGGTGGTGGGCGGCGGAGACTCGGCTCTCGATGCGGCCCTGATGGTGCAGGGGCGTGGCGGCCTTGTCGACCTCGTCGTACGCGAGGCGACCCCGATCGGCAAAGCCGACAGCCTGGGGCGGATTCGCGAGGCCGGCGGGCGGATCTTCGTCTCGACCGAAATCACGTCGGCCCGGTTTGAGGGGAACGAGATCGGGTTGGAGGTGACGAGCGGCGAACGTCTCCGTT
>JANNGQ010000339.1:0-8951 GCA_031403975.1 Planctomycetota bacterium | reverse complement strand
GACCCTGGCGACCCTGGCGATCGTTCAGTCGGTCGAACTCAATACATTGGCATAGCCGGTGTCGTCTTGTGAAATCATGTAAGGAGTCAGTTCAAACACAGCTGCCGAATGCACACCCATCTCCTTCAGCGACTGTGCCAGCGGGATGCGCCATTTCTCCCCGCCGGGACTGACGATGAACTTGACGATCGGCATCAGCGGCTCCTTCGGATCACGGCGGACATCCTCAAGTTCGGTATTGATTCCGGTAAGAATCGCTGCAAGTGCTGCGTCCCGTGTGTCGTGAGTTATCTCAAACGCGCGCTCCTGACCAACGGTCATGTGATATTGATCGAGGAACACGGTGATGCCGACCGGCGTGGACAAACTTCCGGAGGATTGTTGGCTCGTCTGAAAGCGACGCAGCAGGTCAGCGTCAATGTGTGACAGGTCAGGACGTCTGGTCGAAACCTCCCCCGATGGATCTCCAGCCGGCAGTCGGGGCTCAGCGATCGCTGCGGACCCCTGCAGTGAAGTTGCGTCTGCCGCTGCGTCATGACTTCGGCGGACGACTTCAGACGCCTGCAGGCTTCCGTCGCCGCCGAACAGCATGCGCGCGAATCTTTGTTCCGCGGGCGATCGAAATGAGTCGCCCGGCTGTGCCGAGGCCTGGAGACTATTGTTGGCGGGCGGACTGCTGGCAATTGTGTTCGCTCGCTCTGCCGCCTGTTGCTGTGCGTACTGAGCGGCGAATTCGTCGGCCAGTTTTTCGGCATCGGAAGGAGTCAGCCGATCGGGATCAAGGCCCTGGTATCCGCCAGCCGGACGATCGCGGAAGTAAGACGCCGGAGGTGCAACGCCACCCGCATAGAAGCGGCCATCCAGCGGACGCCGTTCGTCGGGCTCGCTCGCGATCACTCGACCGTCGGCACGAATCGACAGCCTCCGTTCATGAGACTCCCATCCGGAATCGGAACCAGTCCCGGAATGACCTGCGCCCTGCTGCGCAATCGCCCGGAGTTTCGAATACAGATTCTCACGCCGTTTGAATGCGTCCTGCATCGCCGACTGGACGACCGGGAGTTCGGTGGGATCTGTTTCCCCGGAGACGACTTCGCGACCCGGCTTCAGCAGCTCGTAACCGTAGTGAATGTGCGACTCAGCGAGAATTCGCTGGGCCAGGTAAAATGGCAGACATCCGTCAGGTCTGATCAGCAGCAGAACATAAGGTTCGTCGATCAGTGAATTCCCTGTCCGGTGACGATGCGCTGTGAGGACGGCCGACAGCAGCGGATTGTCGCGAACCGGAAAGCCCTCCATGTCATTCGACGAAATCCGGATTCCGTTCGGCAGCATCTCGAAGCCCTGTGCCGTCACGTCGATCACAATCGGCGTCCGGGTGGTTCCGGTGGAATTGCTGAATTCGAGAAGTGTGGCTGTACCCGACGTGGCCTGCTGCTTCGACTGAGAATCCTGAATCTGCGCCCTCAGACTGACAAGGGCAGATTTCTTTTCGTGCAGCATCAGAACGGTTTCCTTTGCATCGTCTGTGGCGTGCGTCAGTTGTTGCTGTTTTTCCAGCAGAGACCTTTCCTGCTCATCCAGCTCTCGCAGCAGATCAGCTTCTTTTTCGCTCAGCAGGTGAGTCTGCTTCAGAACGCCGGCCACGTCAGACGGCAAAGCGGACTCGGTCGCGTCGCTCAGACGGCGCTGCAGATCGTCGAGTTCCAGCCGAAGTGTTTTCTGTCGCTTTCGTTGCTCCTCCACGTTGCGCCTCAGGGCATCGGACTTTGCCTGCTTTTCCAGCATTGTGATTCGCGTCGCGGACAGCTGAACTTCCAGATCCGCAATCTCCGCGGAACGATCGGCTACTGGCGCTGACACGGCGACCGACGCTGCCAGTGCCTGAGCATGTTCGATGTTCTGATCCTGCCGGATCTTGCGGGTCATCACCAGCAGTAGAAGAATCAGCGCTCCCATAGCACAGACGAGGACCGCCAGAAACGGAAACAGCGAAATCGAATTGTGGTGCTGCTTCCGAGCCATAAATCTTCAGCCTGCAGTATGCGGTCCGGATGGACCACGCTGCGAAGGGTTTCAGTTTCCACCGAACCTACGAACGCCCTCATCGCTTCACGCCGCGATCCGCAGCGCCGTCTTGGCCGTCAGCACATTCACGGCGGCGTTGAGACTGTTCAGGGTCTGCTCCAGCGTCGCCACGACTTCCAGGGTCTGCAGATTCTGATTCAGCTGATTCTGAAGGTGAGCCAGTCGTTCTTCGGATTCCGTGAGCTGCAGCATTGTTCGTCCCAGGCAGTGCAGTTCTTCGGCCTGACTTGCTGACGACATTGAAGAAGTCTGCAGCGCGTTCTGCCAGGAGTCGACACGTTCCACAAACGCCTGCAGCGTCTCCTGGATCTGATGTGTGAAATGGTGCGTCGACTGCTGCAACGTCGCCGCATAAAGATCGCGTGCTCCGCTGAGACTGTTGCGGTGCATCTCCAGCATGGACCGTGTCTCACGGCTCAGGGCGTCGGCCATCGATCCTGTCTGCGTTGTCAGAGCTTCGGCCCAGCCGGTCTGAAGTGACGACAGATGACGGCTCCAGGATTCGGTCTGCTCGGCGAGCATCACCGATGTCCAGTCCGTCAGCGCCGCAACACCGGTCAGCGGCGGTTCGGTTGATTCTTCTTTGACGAACAGCGACGGTGCCAGGTGATCAATCCCGAATTGTTCGATATCGCTGAGAATGGATTGCTCGCAGCGTTCCAGCAGAAACGTGCCGAACACCAGAATCATGGACATTCCCAGTGCCTGCGCCGTCGTGTCAAACGCGATGGCAAGTCCGGCAGTGACCTCCGGCAGCGACGAATCAAGCTGCTCCGGCGTGACATTCGCAATCGCCATTGTGATCCCCACGACAGTTCCCAGAAAGCCCATGATAGGCACAGCCCATGTCACTGTCCGGATCAGAGAGTAACTCTGCAGCTGCCGGTCGGACGCGAGGTCTGCGAGATACCGGAGATGTTCCTCCAGACCGTCCCTCCGGTTGCTGAAATAGTGCAGCACATTCTCCAGTCGTTGCGACAGGATGGTCTTGCTCAGTCCGTCAGATCGAGCCTGCTTTTGCCACGTGTTCAGGGAACCGGCAACGTCGGAGGGCTGAACACCGTCCGCCGACCAGCCTGTCGAGCCACGGAACTCCTGCAGCGATCGCAGAGCACGGCGCTCGGCCGGAAGCTGTCGCAGCTTTACCCAGAGAATCCCCATGCCGACGAAAAACATCGCAGAAGTGATGTATTCGATCGGATGACCACAGAAGTATCGCTGCACAAACTCCGGCCAGCCGGCAAACGGTTGCGCCGCCCGCGGAGCGACCAGATAGAAGACGAACGTGGCTCCCAGGCCGAGCAGCATTCCGACGACCGTGGCGGAACGATTTGCCGGCCGGATCCGTCGGACAGAGTCCGACTCTGAAGTGCGGGACGAAGTGTGAAGCTGAGCTGCCGTCACAAGCGAACTCCCCATGCGAACCAATGAGTGTTGGATTTGGGAAGGCCGGTTCTCACTGTACTCAGCCCGGTATGGCTGAGTCTTTCCGGCAGCAACTGCCGTTGATCCGCGCAGGGAAAGGCCTTCCTGATGCTACCATCGTCACAACCGTCAGAGCCGATTGAGGGGAAAAACGGTCTTCGACCTGACAAACCCGCAGGATCAGGCTTCGATCAGTCCTTCGCGAATCGCCCAGCGACAGAGGTCGACGCGGTCCGTTGCCCCGACGGCCCGCATAATGCGGTACTTGTGGCTTTCCACAGATTTTTCAGAAATCTCCAGGGCGAGGGCAACTTCCGAAACGCGGCGACCTTCAGCGATCTTCAACAGCACGTCCCACTGGCGATCGGTCAACTTCTGCATCTGGCCACTGGCCGTGCAGCGAAAGTGTCCGTCACGAGTGACGTGGGCACGCGCGGCCAGGTGTTCCGAAAGCACTGGCTGACCACCGACAATCTGTGCCAACTGTTCGCTGATCTTTTTCATGGCGTCGTCACGCGACAAAAGCCCGGAGACCCGATTGTTGACGACCAGATCCAGCTGCCGATCCGTCAGTGCATCCCCAAAGACAACAACTTTCGTTTCACCCAGCCGAACGGCGAGTTCCGAGAAGATCTCCCGGAGTGACTGCACAATGAGGCGTTCCCCGATGAGGACCGCCTGAGGTCGCTGACTCCGGATTGTGTGAAGCAGCTCGGACGCTGCAGACACGGCCGTCACGTTGCGGAATCCGCCGTAGGCCTTCAGGCACCAGGCGATCGACTCCGCGTTCACCCGGTTCGAGTCGGCGATGACAGCGTCTCCGGGGGGAGCTGTCGAGAATTCAGTAGAAAGGCTCTGTCGATCCGTCAGGGGCTGCATGGCAATCTCACTTCCTTGTTTGGCCCTGGAACTGTTCCCGCATCCATGAGGGAGTCCAGTCGAGCGCGGGGATTTTATCTCAGAACCGAGGGTTTCTGAAAGAGGAATCTTCGACAGGCGCAAGGCCGACGAACCGCATGAAATCATTCAATGCGATGATTCGATACCGGCGACGCGCAGTGCCAGATTGTAGATTGCCCGTGTCTCGAGGACCCGATCGGCAGCCTCGAACAAGGATCCAATTGCATGCTTGTGGACTTTCATTTTCAGGCCGCCCACGCCAAGAGCTCCAAAGCACAGGACTCCGGATTTGAGAACCGCCTTGTCCAGAACGCCGATGTCGGCGATTCCGGCGGGCGGAACGGCATTCAGATCGATTGCAAGCCGGAGTCCGTCGAGGCGGCCGAGAGCGTCCTTCTCAAGTAAACAAACACCGGCAGCCCCGGCGGCGATGACGATTTGATGGCCCCGGCACGCTGCTTCCAGTTCCTGAGTTGTGGATGCAGCCACGGCTGAGACCTGCGCTCCTTCAACTTTGCCTCGGATTGAAATGCACGCGAATTCAGCGCGGGCAATCGACCGGGAGACAAGCGTGACAGATGCATGTTCCAGAGCCAGAAGTTCAGCGGCCCGCAGTCCCACGGGACCGGTGGCACCAAGCACAATCGCCGAAGTCGCCGAGAGCGGCCCATGCTTGCGGGCCAGGGCAACCGCAGCGGCAGCTGTCGTGTTGCATCCGTTCGAGTCCATCATGACGGACACCCGCATCGGGCCGAAAAATGCTTTCTGGACTTTCGTCAGCAGGGCCTCCCCGTCGCCCGCATTGCTGCCACCAATGAAGATCGCCGAGTTCTTCAGATCCGCCGGGCCTCGCGTAAACATCGTCCCGTAGACGAGTTCCGTCACATTGTCCGGATTGACGGCACCATACGAAAAGAGGTGCTCAACCCCAGCGTCGACGGCGACCACCCGGTCGAAAACGCTGGGGTGCGGGTCCGTGTCGAACTGGACGAGGATCGATTTCATGAAGAGACCTGCATGCAGAATCGGATTGCTCGGCAGAATCTGCCGGAGTTGAAGTCGCCGGACAGTGTAGGGCGTGAATCGTCGCACAGACAACCTGGAGACTCAGCGGTGCCCACCGTGACTGAGGCATCCTGCCTCAGTACGTGGATCGTCGCACAGACAAGTCGCGATTCAGCGGTTGAAAAAGCCGTCTGGAACTCTCCGGCATCAGGTTGTCGCAATGGGTTACTCCCGCCGCCAAAGTTCCGGACACCTTTTTCAACAGGCGGCTGTGAAAATCGACCGATGCCTGACTTCTGTGAATCTGTAACGATTATGCCGACTTTCCTCAAAAGTCCGGCTGGACCGATCCGATAAGGGAGACAGGTGTCGGACTCGTTCCGCACCCCTGATCGCTCTTTGGCAATTCACTTGGAAACCATGATCGAATGCAATTCGGTCAGTTGATCGGCTGCGTCGAAAGCGACAGCGATGTCTCGGGCAATTGTGTCGAATGTCGGCGAAGGTCTTGACAGTAAGTCCATGCGGTATCTACAGTTGGGGCGTTTTCCACGGTTCAGCTCGACGTTTGGCGCTTGCTCGGGAGGCACTTATCGTGACCAAAAAGGAGATCGTGAAGGCGATTTCGGATGAGTTGGGTCTGACGCAGCTAAAGACGAAGGAAATCGTTCAGAAGACCTTTGACGCCATTGTCGAGACACTGGTGGAGGATCGCAGAATTGAACTGCGGAACTTCGGAGTCTTCGAAGTCAAAATGCGGGCCGCAAGAAAAGCCCGCAATCCCAGAACTGGTGGTCAGGTCGAAGTCCCGGCAAAGTTCGTTGTGACGTTTAAACCCGGCAAAGAAATGGAAGCCAAAGTCCGTGAACTGGAAGAACGCGAAGCAGCCAGAACCCGCGCTGTGACGGACGCGGCCACCGGACGATCGGCAGGCTCTCAGTTGCCGGGTCGCCCGCAGTCGTTTGACTCAAATCTGACCGGCAGCAGAAATTCGGGCTGACACTGAACTTCAGCCACACAGTGAATTCGCAACAGGGATTGAATCCTGCTGCACAGTCGTCACAACGGTGTCATCAACTGAATCGCATTGGATCATGTTTTCCAGGTGAAGAGTCCGGATGTTGTTCCGGCACTCAGCCTGCTCCACACAACACTGATCTGTCTTCCGAATACTGTGGTGACCGCGGGAAATACACCCGGCGGGACAACGGGTCCAGGGAAGGACGTTGCGATGAAGATTCGAACTCGACTGATGGCCGGGCTCTTTCTGGCATGTAGTGCAATGACGGCGGGTTGTGCTATGCCGATCTGGAGCCCCAATCCGGACGTCCGCGCTCGCCAACTGATCTATCAGTCGGAAAGTCTGCGACACATTCCGGAAATCTGGGAACGCGTCTGGGGGCTGGACCTTCCGGACCTGGCCACTCCCTACCGAGTCCACGGTGGCGTGATCTGATCCGTTGCCATTTCCGCGTTCGTCGCTCGTCGGAAGACACGAGCAGCCCTGATCGGTTTCCGATCGGGCTGCTGCGTGGTTTTCTGCGTTGGTGTCCTTAATTGCTTACGCTGACCAGCCGAACACTGCATTGGAACATGTGATTTGACCGCTCACCGGATTCCCGAAGTTGTCGTCGTAAGACGATGGCCCGAACTCTCTCGAGTTTGGCTGCTGCGACAACTTTTTCCGGTCTTTTTCTGCATCGTCTATACTGCACTCTCCACCCCACCGCTCATTGCCGATGAACCTGCCTCGAAGAGGGATTGCTGGACTCTGCAGAACTCGGGAGTCATCGCCAGTCTGCGTGGATTGTGTGCCGTCAGCGCGGACATCTGCTGGGCAAGCGGTTCCGGAGGAACGGTTCTGAAAACCGTGGACGGCGGCAGGACCTGGATTTCCGTCGCGCCCGCGGACTGCTCCGCGATGGATTTCCGGGATATTCATGCCCGGAGCGAATTCGAATCGGTGATTATGACGGCGGGAGATCCCGATCGGCTGTACCGGACATCGGATGGAGGTAAGTCCTGGACCGTGGTCTTCGAGCATCCTGTCGCGGCGGCGTTTTTCGACGGCATGGCCTTCGCCGCTGATGGCAAATCCGGCTGGCTGATGGGCGATCCGGTCGACGGTCATCTTTGCCTTGTCGTGACTCAGGATTCCGGCCGGACCTGGACAATGCCGGCTGCTGTGAATACTCCAGAGCTGAATCCGGGCATCGCAGGATTCGCCGCTAGCGGAACGAATCTGTGCCTCACTGATCAAGGCACCGTCATCATCGGACTTGGCGGCCTGCATCCTCCTGACATTGATCCCCGCGCGATTGTATATTCGACGTCCGATCACGGCGGGACGTGGCAATTCGCGAGACTGCCGATCAAGGCCAGCGCATCAGCGGGCGTGTTCTCAGTCACAGCCGTCGATGCGACCGGGGAGCATCTTGTGGCCGTCGGAGGTGACTATCTCAAACCAGCCGCTGCGAGCGACAATATTGCTCTCAGCGACGATTCAGGAATTACATGGAGACTCCCGAAGTTCTCATCACCCCGAGGATTCCGGTCGGCTGTCGCTTCGGTTCGGAATGATGACGACAAGCAGTCTCTTGTCGCGGTCGGACCGTCCGGAACAGACGTCTCTGAAGACCGGGGAGACAGCTGGGCTCCTGTTTCGGGAACCGGCTTCCACACCTTGTCGTTTGCCGGGGAATCGCACGGCTGGGGTGCCGGTTCGGATGGTCGTATCGGAGTCTGGCGGAACGACTGATCGGCGAAATGACGACGCAATCGCTCAGTTTCAGCCGACGGCGCTAGCCGCGGGCCTCCTTTTCTCTTCTTCGTTTTCGCTCGTTCACTTTCCATGTTTCCGATTTCATGAACGCCTTCGTAACAGTCCTCATTACCTGGACAACCTACGGCACCTGGCTCCCCGGCGATGCCCGCGGCTGGAGAAACCGTATTGACGGTCCTCAAATCCCGGCACCACTTCTGGAGAACTGGTGTCGACAACAACTGAAGGGTGAAGTCGTCCTGCTGGAACCTCATGATCGAAAGGCTGTTGAGGAAGCATGTCAGAGTCACTGTGACTTTCGGACGTGGAAACTGCTGGCCGTCAACGCCAGAACAAATCACGTCCACGCTGTTGTCATCGTTGACGTGGACCCGACGAAGGCGCGTGATCAATTGAAAGCCAATTGCACGCGAGTATTGCGGCAGCAGGCAATTCCGTTGATTCACGATCGCACATGGACACGTGCCGGTGACTGTGAGGTGCTCCAAACCGAAGAGGCCGTCAGGGCGGCCGTTACATATGTGCTGGAAGGCCAAGGCTAACCCAGCCGGACCAGCCGACGGCGCTAGTGTGGCGTCACTTTTGATATTTGGGGTTCACTGATTCGGGCGATTCCTCTTTTGAATGTTCTGACGTGGCAATGTCTGGATCGCCGGATCCCAGACGAAGCGACCCAAACATCTCTACCCAAAAATCCAAAGTTGGCGCCACACGATTCGTTTGCAGCAAAGTTGGTCCGTATCGGCGATGG
>JANNGQ010000338.1:0-2386 GCA_031403975.1 Planctomycetota bacterium | reverse complement strand
CGATTGAAACCGCTCTGAACGGAGCGAACGGCGTCGAAGCCGTCCGCAGTTCCTCGGGGGTCGGGATCTCCGTGATTTATGTTGAATTCGCCTACAACACCGACGTGTTTAACGATCGGCAGGTGGTGAACGAGCGACTGCAGCTGGTGACGGACCGGCTTCCTGAGGGTGTGAAACCGCAACTCGCACCGATCTCGTCCATCATGGGACAGATCCTGATGCTGGGGATGTGGAGCCAGGATCAGAAAACCGATCCGCTGGTAGTGAGGACGCTGGCCGACTGGGTCGTCCGTCAGCGACTGCTGACAATTCCCGGTGTGGCTCAGGTCTTCACGATGGGAGGCGGACGAAAGCAGTTTCAGGTGCTCGTCGATCCAGAATCGCTCCTGCGATACGGCGTGAGTCTGGAACAGGTCAAAGATGCGGTTGTGAAGAGTAACGAGAATGCGACCGGCGGCTACCTCGATCAACAGGGGCCGAATGAACTGCTGGTCCGGGCACTGGGAAGGATCCAGTCCATTGAAGACCTGCAGAAAGTGGCTGTCACGATTCGCCAGGGGCGCCCGGTGTCTTTGGCAGAAGTGGCTCGAATTGTGGAAGGCCCCCAGGTCAAACGAGGCGACAGTTCGGCATTTGTCCGCAACGATGCAAATCAGCCTGGTACGGAGCACCATCTGCTCGGTGAAACTGCCGCTGCCGGGGCTGAAGGGGCAGTCAACAAGGACTGGTCGGGTGGTCCGGCCGTGGTATTGACGATCAGCAAACAGCCAGGAGCCGACACTCGTCTCGTTTCAGAAGAGATCTCAAAAGCCATCCGGGAACTCGGCACATCGCTTCCCAAAGATATTCATGTCGTTCCGCTCTATTCGCAGAAATCGTTTATCGATCGCGCGATCGAGAATGTCATCGAAGCTCTGCGGGACGGCGTGATTCTGGTGATCATCATTCTGATTCTGTTTCTGATGAACGTCCGCACGACATTCATCACGCTCACGGCGATTCCGCTTTCGCTGGTCATGACCGCGGTAGTGTTCGCAGCGACCGGAATGTCGATCAACACGATGACACTGGGCGGGCTGGCCGTGGCACTGGGTGAGCTGGTCGACGACGCGATCGTGGACGTCGAAAATATTTTCAGGCGGCTCAAAGAGAATCGCCTGGCCCCGAATCCCAAATCCACTCTGCTCGTTGTGTTTCAGGCGAGCACCGAAGTCCGCAACTCGATCGTGTTCAGCACGATCATTGTCTGCCTGGTGTTTATTCCGCTGTTTGCTCTGACCGGCATGGAAGGCAAACTCTTCATGCCGCTGGGAATTGCCTACATCGTTTCGATCATGGCATCGCTGCTGGTTTCTCTGACGGTTACACCGGTGCTGTCATACTATCTTCTGGGCGGCGCGGCTTTGGCAGGGCATGAAAAGGACGGCTTTCTGCTTCGTTCTCTGAAAGCGGGGGCCTCGCGGGTCATTCGATTCAGCCTGGCGTTTCCGTATGCAAATCTGATTGCCGTTGCCGTTGCCGTGGCGATTTCAGCCGTCTTTGTGCTGAACCTGGAACGTGACTTTCTGCCGCCATTCAATGAAGGCACCATTCAGCTGAACGTGGTTCTGCCTCCTGGGACTTCATTGAAGGTTTCCAACGAAATCGCGTCGCGCTGCGAAATGCGGCTGATGCAGGTGCCGGATGTGATTCGGGCCGGACGCCGCACCGGGCGAGCCGAACTGGATGAACATGCCGAAGGCGTGAATACCAGCGAACTGATTATTGACTTTGATCCCGCGTCGACTCGCTCCCGTGACGAACAGCTCGATGAAATCCGGGAGGCCATGGCTGATATGCCGGGAGTCGTTTCATCCGTGGAGCAGCCGATTTCGCATCTGATCTCGCACATGATCTCCGGCGTGAAGGCTCAGATCGGCATCAAGATTTATGGCGATGACCTTGATCTGCTGCGCCGCAAGGCTCAGGAAATGGAACAGGCCATCAAAGGTGTGACGGGAATTGCTGACGTGATGCTGGAACCGCAAGTGATCATTCCTCAGCTGCGGATCGAGCTGAAGCGGGACAAGCTGCAGTTGAACGGATTGACTGCCCGAGACGTGAATGAGTTCATTGAAACGGCATTGAACGGGGTAGTCGTTTCTGAAATCCTGGATGGTCAGCGTACGTTCGATCTGGTGGTGCGGTTCGACAACAACTACCGCGAGAATCTGGCGTCCCTGAGGCGGCTGAGTATTGGTAGAAGTCGGCCGCACCCTCCCATACGCACATGGCGGCCAGATGTGGTGGCTGGAGGGAGGCAACCTCCCACTGATTGATTCCGTAGTACGAGATTCCGTTGAGACCGATCTTCCCGGTGGACCACTCCTGCGGGGCGGCCCATTCG
>JANNGQ010000337.1:0-3632 GCA_031403975.1 Planctomycetota bacterium | reverse complement strand
TTATTGTGGTGCGACCCCTTAGTTGACCCGATGAATCCTGAACCATATGCCAGTCTACGACAAGCACCGAATCCGTCCACGTCAGAAGGTCAGCCTGCGAACACTGGAAACGGACGGAAAGGACGTCGCGAAGGATCGCGACGGCTGCGAAAAACAGTTCCGGAACCAGCGGACCAGGCTCGTCGAACTTCAGGAGATCCTGTATGCGGAAGGACGGCAGAAGTTGCTTGTCGTCTTCCAGGCGATGGACGGCGGCGGCAAGGACGGAACGATTCGATCCGTGTTCCAGGGCGTGAACCCTCAGGGAGTTGTCGTGACGCCTTTCAAGGCGCCGACGGCTGATGAGTTAGCTCATGATTTTCTGTGGCGGATCCATAAAGCCGCGCCCGGTGCGGGGATGATCGGAGTGTTTAATCGTTCGCACTATGAAGACGTGCTCGTCGTCCGGGTCCATGAAATTGTCCCGGAAGCTGTCTGGAGGGCGCGATTTCAGCTGATCAACGACTTTGAGAAACTGCTGACGGCCACCGGGACTCAGATCGTCAAGTTCTTCCTGCATATCTCGAAAAACGAGCAGAAGCAACGGTTCGAAGACCGCCTCAGGGATCCGGGCAAGCGCTGGAAGTTTGACCCTGCGGACCTGGAGAAACGCAAACTCTGGGACGACTATCAATCAGCGTTTGAAGACATGCTCGAAAAATGCTCGACCGACGAGTCACCATGGTATGTCGTTCCTTCGGACCAGAACTGGTATCGTGACTTCGTTGTCGCGAGCGTCCTCGTGGACACTCTGGCCGGCATGAATCCAAAGTATCCGGATGCACCGGACGTAACCGGCGTGGTGGTCGAGTAGCACTTCAGATGGTCGCGTTGTCGCTGAAGGTGCGACGAACATTTTGATAAGAAGCGGCTGAGGATCCCTGCGTGAAGGGTGCGAGCTTCATTGAACTCGAAGGCGTACGAGTCAACAACCTGCGCGGGATCAGTCTGAAGATCCGGCACGGTGCTCTGACGGTGATCTGCGGTGTCAGCGGATCCGGCAAGAGCAGCCTTGCATTTGATACCCTGTATGCAGAAGGCCAGCGGCGCTATGTGGAGACTTTTTCTCCGTCGGCGAGGCAGTTTCTGGATCGAATTGAACGGCCTGCGGCAGACCGCATCACAGGACTGCCGCCGGCCATCGCCGTTCGTCAGCAGATGCGGGCAGACGGTCCGAGAAGTACGCTGGGGACTCGCACGGAGATCGTTGATTACCTGCGAGTTCTCTTCGCTCGCGGCGGAACTCTCGTATGTCCCGACTGCAGTGTCGCTGTCGACCCCGTGTCGCCGGAGACAGCTGCCATGGACGTTGGGAAGCGTTGTCTGGGAGCGACACTCATCGTGGCGGCGAGGATCAGCAATGCGGATTCCGATGTCGCCGAACTATCTGCCCGACTGATTCGCCAGGGATTGACTCGCGCGGTTGTCAATGGTCGTCTCACTCGACTCGAGGAGCTGGCGACGACCTCGTCCGTGGGCGAACTGCTGGTCATCACTGATCGGCTGAAAGCGGAATTGAGTCCGTCCGATTCGGCAAACGGCGAGTGCCAACGCACCGAGAAAGGAACCGACGCACGACTGGCGGAAGCGGTCTCTGCGGCGATGAAACTGGCGGACGGTTGTTGCGTTATTCTGGCACAGACCGAATCGCTTCGCCCGGACGGGGCCGAGCTGCGGAACACAGCAATGCGGAACACTGTCAAGATTGACGGCGCTGACTGGTGGTTGATCGATTACTCGAACCGTCGCATGTGTTTGCAGTGCCATCGCGAGTTTCCGGAGGCGTCATCGGAATTGCTGAGCTTCACATCTCCCGTTGGAGCGTGTCCGCAGTGCGAAGGAACCGGAGAAACACCTTCGGCGAATGTGTCTCGGCGTGGGCCAGCGCCAGGGGTGACTGGTTTCGCTGTCGTCTGTCCTTCCTGCAACGGCCATCGACTGAACCGTGATGCCGCAGCGGTACGGTTCGGCGGATGTCCTTTGTCTGACGTTACGGCAATGGAAGTCGGCGACCTGATGAATTGGCTGACCGAGTCATTTGCGACCGTTTCGTCCTCGCTTCAGAGTGCATTACGGCCGGTTTTCGAGCACATTCAAAAACGACTCCGGTTCCTGATCGATTGCGGCCTGAGTTATCTGTCGCTGGACCGCAGCATGAGAACACTTTCTGGCGGGGAGGCACAGCGAGCGATGCTGACCGCGGCCCTGGGCTCCGGCCTGATCAATACGTTGTATGTGATCGACGAGCCGACTTCCGGTCTGCATTCTGCTGATACTCAGCGGATCATCGCAGCAGTTCGGCGACTGCAGAACACCGGAAACACGGTCGTCGTCGTCGAACATGATCCGGAGTTTGTTCTGGCCGCTGATGAAGTCATCGAAATCGGACCCGGCGCAGGTGACCGTGGCGGAACGATCGTGTTCCAGGGAACACCGCAGGAACTGCTTTCCGGCACGACTGTTACGGGAACACGACTCCAATCACGGTCCAAACGAGGAAGTGCGGGCCAACTGGAGCAGACCATTCGCACTCCGGAACACTGGCTTGAACTGTCCGGCGTGCGCTGTCACTGCATCGACGGCCTGGACGTGAAGTTACCGCTCGGTGTGTCCTGTGCTGTCACCGGAGTCAGCGGCAGCGGGAAGAGTTCACTGATTGTGGATGCGCTGTATCCGGCTCTTTGCAGAATTCTTCAACTGCCGGACGGGTTCGAATCCGATGGCACCATCGAACGAATCGACGGAGCCTCACAGCTTGATAACGTGCTTCTGCTCGATCAAAGCCCCGTGCGGCGGTCGCGACGCAGCATTCCGGCCACCTGGATCGGTGTCTTTGACGACATCCGGGTGCTGCTGGCAGAAACTCATGAAGCAAAGAAGCGAAACTACTCCAGGGCGATGTTCAGCTTTAACGCAACGTGCGGCGGACGTTGTCCTGTTTGTGAAGGTCGGGGCGTGATTACAGTGGCCATGCAGTTTCTTGCCGACATTGAAACGACGTGCGAGGAATGCAGTGGCCGGAGGTTTCGACCGGACGTGATCGAAATCCGATACCGCGACCGCTCCATCCACGACATTCTCTGCATGACAACGGACACAGCGTTTGCGTTCTTTAACGGGCATCACCGCATTCAGCAGCGGCTGAATGCCGTGCGGCAGGCTGGCCTGGGATATCTGAGACTCGGGCAGCCGCTCAGCACGATCTCAGGCGGCGAAGCACAGCGACTCCGGATTGCAGCGATGCTCGCCGGTCTCCCGCTCGCAGACGGAGAAACCGCTGCAGAAAACCGAAAGGCGGCCCGCCTGACCCGTGCGGGCCGGACGTTGTTTCTTCTCGACGAACCATCGAGCGGACTGCACCTGCAGGATATCGATCGATTGCTGACCTGCATTGATTTCCTGATTCAGACAGGGCATTCTGTGATGATCATCGATCACGACCCTGCCCTGCTTTCGCGTTCGGACTGGATTGTCGAAATGGGACCGGGGCCTGGCAGACTTGGGGGCAGAGTGATCGAGTCCGGTCCGCGCATCACCTCGCGCTTGGAGGGATGAATGTTGACATCGACGGTCGCCGGATTCACTTCGAGGAA
>JANNGQ010000336.1:0-1577 GCA_031403975.1 Planctomycetota bacterium | reverse complement strand
CAGTCGCTGATTCAGTCTCCGTCGTACCTCCTCGCCGACAATCAGGACGGACCAAACCGGTCCGTCAGCTTCGTGATCCCCGGTTTCTCGGCACGGACATTTGCTTACGGCTTTGAGGATTCCGGAGCGAACATCGGTCCGCGCGGGATCGCGTTTCTTCTTAATGGCGACGTGCTGATCAGTAACGGTTCGACCCGCAGCAGCCTATTCCGGCTGTCGAGCGAAGGAGGCCAGGTCGGTGATCCACTGATCATCGAATCGCAGTTCCCGATTTACGACATGGTTGTCGATGCACAGGGGCGGCTGTGGGCCACGACCGGTGGCGGGCCGCTGGTGCAGCTCGACCCGACAACAGGACAAGTTGTTGCTCAATATGGACCCGATGCCGCCCGCGGGCTGGCCGTTGATCCCATCACCGGCGACATCTTCTATTCGTCCAACGAAGGGATCATGCGGCTGAATCCCTTCACGGGGAAGATTCGGCGATTCAGCACACTGCGGGCCGATGGAATGGACTTTTCGGCGGACGGCACGTTGTGGACGCTGAGTTGGCCAAATCGCGGTCAGCTCATCAAGTGGGACCGCCGCGGTCCGCACGAAGTGGTAATGGAACTCTCCGGCGGCGCGGATGGGATTGCCGCTGGTCGGCAGGGCTCGCCGTTCGCCGGCAAGCTGATTGTCAATCGCAACGACGGCACGGTCGATCTCGTCGACCCGGTGGCTCTATCAGTGACCAGACTCGCCTCCGGAGGCAGCCGCGGCGACTTCGTCCATTCGGGGCCGAATGGCTCGGTGTATGCCACGCAGTCCAATCAGATCGTCGTCTTCGGCAGCTTCGCGGAGGCACCTCGAGTCGTGGCCTCGACGCCGGCTCACGGCGATCTGTTGACGGCGACGACGACCACGGCCACCTTGCAGTTCAGCGTGGATGTGTCGGCGGACAGTGTCACCGGCGCAAATTCCGCCACGAATCCGGCCAATTACCTACTGGTGGGAACCCGCAATGGCCCACAGCCGCTTGCGTCCGTCGATTACGACCGCGTGACACAGACGGCCACGCTGCGTTTCGGCAATCTGCCGTCGGATCGCTATGTACTGCTGGTCCGTCCGGAAATCAGCGGCGTCGCCGGCATTGAGATGGAATCTCCGTTCACCGCAATTTTCAACGTTGAGGTCACTCCGTCGGTCGTCGCGACGAGTCCGTCTGAAGGCCAGCTGGTGCAGCCTGGCTTGAGTCAGATGACCGTCACGTTCAATCGGCCGATGTTTGTCGGTCAGGGTACGGAAATCGGCTCTGTCCTGCGAGTTGAGAATTACAACCTGCTCGGGCAGAACAATGGCCCGGTCGGAATCGCATCTGTCACATACGACGCCGCAACAAGAACAGCCACGCTGCACTTCAGCACGTCACCGGCAGACTTCTACTTGCTGCGAGTGGAGCCGACGCTGCTGAGTTCTGACGAGGTGGCTCTGGCACAGCCATTCCTGACTCGGTTCACAGGCCTTGCGGACGTTACCGCAGATTTCCGGATCGACTATTCGGCAACACGGACGAATCGAGTCAACGGTACTGAGCT
>JANNGQ010000335.1:0-13414 GCA_031403975.1 Planctomycetota bacterium | reverse complement strand
GGCAACCGGGATTGGGAAGCGCTGACGATCGGGCCCTGCCCCATTGGGTCGTGCCTGTACATCGGTGACACCGGCGACAACCTGGAGCGGCGTGAGACGGTGACAATCTATCGCATCCGGGAGCCGGCGCGACGCCGCACGGAGCGAAGGCAAGCAGGTGCAGCTGGTTGTGGTGGGACAAGGGGCACGAGCCGAGCGATCGCTGCAGGAACGGTTGTTTGAACCTCTGATGCATCTGGTTCGCAATGGCGTCAGTCACGGGATTGAATCAGGCATTAACCGAGTGGCTGCCGGAAAACCGACAGTGGGCAGGATTACCCTGGAGTCGTGGTCCGACGCATCATATCTGTTTATAGAAGTCAGAGATGACGGCAGAGGTCTGAACGATGAACTCCTCGAAGCGCGCGGTCGCGAACTGGGATTACTGCCGGTTGGCCAGTGTGTCAGCCGCGAACGGCTGTGGAAATTGATTTTTCAGCCAGGATTCTCGACACGGGCGAATGTCAGTCAGATCTCCGGCCGCGGCGTGGGGATGGACATTGTGGATAGCTGGATCCGGCGACTCCGCGGACGGATCGATGTGGAATCAGCAATCGGAAAGGGAACGACATTCCGCCTGCAGATTCCCGTGCGTTCAGCGATTGCGCACGCGATGCTGGTCCGCGCTGACGGGCAACTGTTCGCTTTGCCGATGCATTCCGTAAACGGAACCTCGGATCCCCAGCTGTCGCAGGAATCAGTTCCGAGCGGAGACCGGGTTGGAGGGCGACAAACTTCGGCACATCGGGGCCCGGTTCTCCACCTGAGTCAGCTGCTCGGAATGAACCACACACAATCTCTGCAACCGTACTGCCTGTCGCTCAAGGATGTGAGCGAGCGTGAAGCGGAAGGTGCTGCCTCAGCCGGAGAGCGGCGGGATCGTGCGATAACAATTGCTGTAGATGCCGTAGTCGGTGTGGAAGAAGTGGTTGTGCGTTCGCTGCCGCCACTGCTCCAGACTCACGCGCTGTTTTCCGGTGTCACGCTGTCGGGCAGGGCTGAGACTGTTCTGCTCCTGGATGTGCCAGGCCTGATTAACCTTGCTGTGCTCAAGGGCGCGGATGTCTTCAGCTCCGGAGCCGGAGCGGACTCCATCCGCCAGCGTGCCGCGCAGAGAAATGCTCCGCCACGGATTCTGGTTGCCGATGACTCCGTCACCATTCGGCGCAGCCTGTCACGCAGGTTGAACGCTGCGGGGGTTTCCGTGACGGAGGCCTCCAACGGCGTCGATGCTCTGAAGCTGCTGCAGTGCGGCGGGATCTCTCTTGTCGTCACAGACATTGACATGCCGCGTATGAACGGAATCGAATTGTTACAGGAAATGAAACGCCACCGCCAGCTGCAATCGATTCCGGTCATCGTATTCTCCAGTCGTGACGATCAGCCAACGCTGGCACAACTCAAAACGTCTGGCGCCGCTGATATTCTGTGCAAGCCGGTGACTGACGACACGATTGCCGCCATTATCGATCAAATTGCCCGGCACACGCAGACCGGACGCTGATTTCATCCATTCGGTTTTCATATTCAAATTGTCAAAGACTGAATTACATGACAACGAAAACAATTCTGGTCATTGATGACAGTGCCACGATTCGCAAGATGGTTGACAGCCACCTGAGCCAGGAGGGATATCGCGTTGCGCTCGCGATCAATGGTGAATTGGGAATTGAGATGGCCCGTGAGCTCATACCGGATCTGATTCTGCTGGACCATCAGCTGCCAGGGACAACTGGTATAGAGGTGTGCCGGAAGATAGTACAGTTTCCGGAGTGTCGAAACATACCGTTTCTGGTCTCGTCGACACTGCGTAAGAAGGCGTATGTCGAGTACATGGATATGCCCAATGTCGTGGATTCTCTGCCGAAACCGTTTAAGCCCGAACTGTTGCTGATGGCCGTCGCCAATGCTCTGGAAACAGGAGCAATGATCATGGCCTCACAGGCCAACGGAACGGCTGTGCCGGAGGTCGTGGGAGACGTTGACCAGGCGGCGTTCTCAGGAGATTTTCGCTGGCTGGGACTGAGAGAAGTCATGGATTTCCTCAACAACGGTCAGAAGAACGGTGTGCTGGAAGTCGAGTTGCCGCGAAATCGTGTTTCATTCTTCTTGAAAGACGGTCGAATCCAGGGTGTGGTCTCGGCGTCTTTCAACGAATCTGAAGTGGCAAAACTGCTGCCTGAGTCACTGAAAGAACTTGGCCCGCTGCTGAGATTCACGATGAGCAGCGGGGCATCCACGCAAATGGTGGGGCTTGCCGAACTCATCGATCGAAAAGTTATTGATCCTCGTATGCTGCGAACACTGCTGCGACATCAAGCTGCCGTCCTTACGCGTCATTGTTTCCTGAACAAGCCCAGACAATTCAGTTTCATGGCGGAGCAAAAGCCGCCCTTGATCTTCACGAAGAGCGGGCTCGATACCTGTCTCGCCGCCTTACTTGTGGACGGCGCACTGAACTGCCCGACCAAGGAACTGGCTCCCGTCGATGCTGGTACGGGCTGGTCACGCCAGGCCCTGCGTGGTCAGAATCTTGATCGGGCCGGTCTGTCAGCAAAGCACGTTCAGTTACTGTCCCAGCTGGATACAACGCCACGTGGAACGGAAGAGCTGTGCAGATCAGCAGATTTACCACGCGACGAAATGAGCCGTGTCCTGGAGGGATTCGTTCTGGCGGAGTGGGTACAGCGTCAGGCCTTGAGGCTGACACAGTCGAAGATGGCGATCATTTTCGAATCGGACCCGCAAAGCGCTAATCTCGTCCGTGCGGTGCTGACCGATGCGGAAAACCCATGGAGCGGACAGGTTGTTCGCGACTGTTTTGGCCTGCAGTTACTGCTCAAACGACGCGCACCTGATGTCGTGTTGATTGCTCTCGAAGGTGAGCAGGAATTGAGCCTCCCGGAGGCTGTGCGACAATCCGACCTGCTGGCGACGACTCCTGCCATCGGGTTGATCGTCCCAGGAAACTGCAGCACACACGCCTCGACCCTGCACTCAGGGAGTACAGCGTGATTCGCCGTCCGTATTCGAAATCCGATCTTCTCGGATTTCTAGACCAGATCAGTCGCGAGACAACGTCTCCGGCTCCGAAGCCAGACGTGCGGGAATCGATCGTGAGGCTGTCCCGCGAAGAAATCCCATGCGCAACGGGAGTCAGTTAACATGCGATCGACGATAAGTTCGGGCAGCAGCAGTCAGAAGATTGTGGCAGTACTCGCGCTGACAGGTCCAAACCGTGAACAATGTGTCCGCAGCCTTTACGCCGGACAGGACATGCTGGTCGGTTCGGAAAGTACTGCGGACCTGCGTACTGAAGGCGAAGGCGTTGCCGCCATGCACTGCCTGATCCGCTGCGTCCGCGGTACGGTCAGTGTTCGTGATCTCTATTCACCATCTGGTACCTGGGTCGATGAACGGAGGGTTACTGAATGTCAGATCGCTCGGAACTCGATCGTCCGAGTGGGAGATTGTACCGTATCGATTACGCTCAGTGAACTGCCCCAGACTCAGTTGTCGATGGTTGCTGAAACGTCTGACTCTGCCGTCACTGCACCCATTCGGTCGCCTGCGACAGCTCAGTCATTTTTGCAGCCTGGCGGATTCCAGCCTGACATGTGCGAAACTCAAACTGTCTTGCCGAAAGTTGTTGACAGAGTCACGACGAAGACTGAGCAAGGTACGCCCGCACGTATGGTTCCGATGGATCTACGCCGATCGATGCCGTCTGTTGTGACACATATGAGTGACATGGCCTCTGAAATCCAGAACGCGCCGGAATCAGCGAGCCCGGTTGTGGGTCGAATTCGAACGCCGGAAGGAGTCTCCGAAGATACTCCTGCGCATACGATCCGCAGCCTTCGGTCTCAGCTTCAGCAGGCCAATGCAGAAATCGGCGCACTACGAGACCGGCTCGAATTCGCCGCCACTCAGAACTCGCCACAGGATGCCGATCCCTGGCAGGACGAAATGATGGAATTGCTGCGGTCTGAGGTTGTCGAACTGCAGACGGCACTGGCGGCCAGAAACTCGGACTCTGCAGAACCAGCACTCTGCCCATCCGGGGAGAAGGATCGGAATGCAGATACTATTTCCCGAGAAGAGAGCGAACGACTTCTGGAGCGTCTTGAGCGCCTCTTGCTGGAACTTCACGAGCGGGACGAGCAGGTGGGGCTGCTGAATCATCTGCTGGAAGCCGCTGAAAATGCAAATCGTGCGGAGCAGGAGGAGAGACAGCAGTTTAATGTCGCAGTCAGTGACATTGAAAACCGGATTGGGCGGCAGGAGGAGGAATGGCGGGGAGAGCGCCAAAAGCTGACGGACACGATCACAAGAATTACGACTGAGCGAGATCGCGCTTTAGCAACCGTTGCGGCGGACTCGACGATGGAGAAAAACGAAGGGATTCAGCGCGTCATGCACGGACTGCGGGAGGACGCCGAGGCATTGCGGCGAGAGCTCACTCAGTCAACAGAAGTCAGTGCTCAATTGCGCCGAGAGCTTGATGAAGCGAACCGCAAAGACTTTCGACAGGAAGCCGTGCAGATCGCACAGGAACGAGCAGAGCTGGCGCGGATGCGTCATGAAATCGAAGCATCACGTCTGGTGCCAGCGAAGCACGCTGAAAGCGATTCAGATCTGCGATTCCGAGCCCTCCGGGAACATCTCAACGAGATACATGACAAGGATAAGCAACGGCGTCCTGATGTGAAACTGGGCAGCCGCATCTCACGACTTTGGAGTTTGCTGGACGGAAAAAAATCGTGAACCGGGGCTTGCCTCAACAGGATCAGAAAGACCGGTTGCGTCGAATGCGCGCTTTCATTGGAACACGATCATGAATGTGACGTCCACTCTGGCTGGCCAAACGGTGGCTCCGTCCGGAAACTGCCGTGGTCAGATTCTCGAATTGGCTCGAAGTCTGGATCGCCTCGGACGCCGGGCTGACCAATTTCTTTCGCAACAGTTACAGCAACTGGAAATCGCCGTCGACGACCTGGAGCGAGAGAGAGCGGCATGGCGACGCCAGCAGCAGCGTGAGATGCTGCAGCTGGAAAAGCAGCGAGCTGAGCTCATTCGGTTGCGGCGATTCGGCGGGGAGCGAACGGGAATTCCGGATTATTCATCGTTGGAGCCGAAGCTTGAGCCCAATGATGAATGTGCGGATGCGGCTTCCGGCACCGTGCCGCCGTCTCCAGAACAGTCCGCTGCGGAAAGTGGAGCCAATCCCATCAGGATCCTGCTGCAGCCCGGTTCTGCGAACGCATCCCAGATCGGCATGCTGCTCCTGGAATTCTCCAGACTGAATCGCGAGACCGGCGGTGGAGGAGTACGTTTTGAGATTGCTGAAAGTCGGTTGCTGCGTGCGCGCTGGTTCGGCAAGAACGCTTCGGGCGTTGTGCTGGAAATAGACGGGTTTTCGTGTCTGCCGCTGACCGATCACTCGGTGCAGAGGATTCTCGATGTTGATACCAGCGAGTATCTTGACAACTGGATGGCCTTCAAGACGCAGCTCGTGCAGTCTCCGCTGACCAACCGCGAACTGGAATTGAGCTTTCGTGAAGCTCTGGTGGCACCCCGTCATCTGGAATCACGAGCATTGATCCTGGAAGCGACCACACGGGCTGTGGAAGCTGCTGCAGCCACCCATGATCATCGATACACACGCCCCGCATATCGCCCAGGTCGCCGACTGGACGCAGTACAACTGCAGGTGGCGAGACTTGAGCATTGTGTCGACTGTCTCTCCAGTGAATGCGGACTCCGGATCCACGTCGCGCTGCTCTGAGACTGAATTGTTTACTGCAGCAGGCTCTTATCCAGGACCGTGCGGGCCTTTTGGAAATACGCCTTCCATTCGATCTCGGGCCGACCGTCGCGCAGGCAGTCACGGACTTTCTGGAGTGTGTTGCGGGACATGTGTGGGCAGCGATTGCAGGCGCAGGTCTCGCCGGTCGAGGCGATGATGCCCGGCACCGGGATATATATGTGCTGAGGCGCGGACTTCTGCAGCGCGTGGATCATGGCCGCTTCGGTAGCAACGAGGAACGTCGTTGGTTTTTCGATCGACATGACGTGTCGTCGCATTTTCTCCGTGCCGCCGATGATGTCGGTGATTTCCAGAATGTTCTGCGGACACTCGGGATGAGCGATCACGACACAACCCGGGTTGTTCTTCTTCGCCCGTATCAGATCCTGGATGCTGAAAACTTCGTGGACCATGCACGATCCCGGCCAGAGTATCATCTTCCGGCCAGTGACCTCGACCAGATACCGACCAAGGTGCTGGTCGGGGACAAAGAGGATCTCTTTGCCTTTGGGGACTCGGTCGATGATCTCCTGAGCATTTCCGCTGGTCACGATCCAGTCGACAAGACTCTTCACTGCCGCTGAGGTGTTGATGTAGGCAACGGTCTCAAAGTTGCGGCCCTGAGTGCGCAATTGTTCCTGGAACGCAGCCAGTTGATCCGGCGGACAACTATCCGCAAGCGAGCATCCCGCCAGCATATCGGGGATGAGAACTCGTTTGGACGGATTCATAATCTTCGCCGACTCGCCCATGAAGTGGACACCGGCGAAAACGATCGTGTCCGTCGTCACGCGAGTCGCATCACGGGCCAGCTTGAGACTGTCACCCGTGAAGTCAGCAATGTCCTGGATTTCTCCGTCGACGTAGTAGTGAGCCAGGATGGTTGCATCCTTTTCCTTCTTCAGCGTGTCGATCTCTTCCATCAGATCCAGCGGGTCTTCAGTGACGGCGGGAAGAGCATCAAGAAGGAGCGGCAATGACATGTCGGTTGCACTGTAGAACGGGAAACATCCCGAGAGCGATTTTCACAGTGCGTCTGCCAGTCCTGAACTTGCAAGGTCCGCAAGTCCGAATGTCGTGGCACAATCCCGCACGCGTCCACTGGCCTCAGTGTGACAATCGAAACCAGTGCGGTCAAGAAGTTGGTGGAAGCGTGAAACGATCGGCCGATGAGAGTTTTCCGGAGCAGGATCGGCATTCCCGTGCGTTGAACGTCAGTCGAACGGGAATGTCCAACGCAGAATGGAATTCAAGAATCGTACTGAGGCCTCAATCACGGCTGATCGTCGAGCACTGTGACGGACTCCGACACCTTCATTGGCTCCTGCATTTCTTCGTACGTCAGATACGCCTGAACGACAGCATTTCGGACAGCCTCCTGGCCCTGGAGGGTCAACTGGAACGTCATCTTCTGGTCTGGCTGGATCATCAGAACGGTGTCGTATTTGACAAGATTTCCCGTCATCAGCTTGCCCGCAACATCACGGTTTCCGGCGGCCAGCACCTTAATCTCCGGCGGAACCTGAACGGACATCTGCACGTTTCTGGCCACAGCTGTGCCACGATTGTCAATCGTGATCGTGAAGCCGAATCGCTCACCGATCACAACAGGCTCGTCAAGGCGGCTGATGTCCGCCGTCATGTTGTGGACATCCTCCACGGTCACCACCGTGTTCTCATCAGCGCGGGTTCTGAAGCCGGCGCTTTCTGTAACCTCGACCATTGACTCCATCTGGCCAGCTGATTCCGCTTCCAGCTCAATCTCCAGCACTGCCTGTTTGCCCGGTGTCAGACGGGGAATCGCCCAGCGGACCTGACGCTTCTGCGGATTGTATTCCCCGTCTTGATTTGCCGAGATGAATCTCATGCCTTCGGGAATCTGCTCGACCACGACTGCATCGGTCGCTTCGAAGTTCGTCTCGTTGGTGATGATGTTCTGATATGACGCCGTTCGACCGACAAAGCGGCGTTCGGGACCTAAGCGCTCGACGCTCAGTTGCGCTCCCACGATTGCGATGTCAGCGTACGTCTGATCGGCTGACACGCCGGATGCCGTGACTTCCGCAGAGATTCGGATCTGCTCACCAGGTTCCGCTGCAATGACAGCCAACTCGACGGTTTCTCTGTCACCAGCCCGAAGCAGCTCGATTTCATATTCCAGGTCACCGCCCTCGGGATGTTTAAGGCCGGGAGGCAGCACGCTCCGGAGAATGACGGTCGCCGCATCGCCGCTTCCGTTGTTGCTGACAACAAATTGCAGCTGTACTTCATCGCCAACTTTGACTTCGTCCGGCGCGTTCACCGTGATATCCAGCTTCGGAGCCGTGATGACCGTCGCCGATTTCACCTGAGCCTTAAAACGAACGGTCGCCACTCCGTCGAGCGTCCCTTCGCCCGTCGGTGTGATGCGGACAGTGATTTCCTTTCGTTCGTGAGGCTTCAATTCAGGCAGAATCCACGAGAGCTGCCCGGTCGAGCGTTTGAATTCCGCGACCGGTTGTGAGTCGACGATATCTGCCGCGGTACCCAGTTCATCTTCGACAATGACGTCGTATGCCGGTGAATCGCCCTCATTGGTGACAACGATCGTGTAGTCATGCGACACGCCGACGGTTGCCGTCTCGGGTGCCTGTTTCTGAATCGTGAGCTGAGGCCGTATGACTTCGGACACGGTGCGGGCTGAAGCGATTACGTCGGTTTGTATACCGGAACCAGTACCGTCATTTCGTGACGGTCGATCATCGGCAGTCGGCAACGGTTCTGCAGAATCCGGACTTCCATCTCCGGGTCCTCCAAATGGTTCCCCATCGCCAGTTCCACTACGTTCGCTGAATCCATTGGCGGGGTCGCCCGGGTAGGTCGGTACTGGGAAATCGCCGGCCGGAGTCGGTCGCGGCGTCTGAGGATCTGCCGACGGAGAGTCCTCCGTAAATGGCTCCGACTCCGTGTCGGACGCCGAGATCCCGTCGGGACGGCCCGGTGAAAATGCTGCCGGACTCTCGATTCCAAACACCGGCACCGTTTCATCATCCTTTGGTTCTGTTCTAGGGTGGCCTCCCGAGCGGCGATCGGAAGCCGGGCTATTCAGTGCTGCGCCACCAATAATCTCTGAGGCTGAGAATCCCGGAATCTCCTTTTCCTGCGCTGTTCGACCAGCAGGGCGAGTCACATCCGGAACCGGTTCGGGCACGAACATTTCCGGGCGACCGTTTTCTGACTCCTGAGCCATCGCAGTCCGCTCAACCCTGGACGTCGGCGTTGTTCCCGACGATTCAGCGGCTGGCACTGCATTCGCAAACGCTTCCGCTGTATCCGGTTCTCCAGCGTTGTCCGCAGGTTGATCCCCGGCCTTGAAGAACATTGTGGACGAGGCATCCGGAAGATTCGCGGTACTGTCGACCATGGACGAACGCAGCTCCGGGCCTTCCGGCTGCCCCGCGGGAGTGCTGTCTGTTGCTGCAGAAAACTCTGCGGGAAATGGAGAATCCGAAACATCATTCGCGTCGGGAAGAGGCAGAGCAGGCCGCAACTCTGTTCCATCATTCGCAGCAGATGAGAAACTGCCTGACGCTGCAGCGACCGGTTGAACGGTCGCCTGACCGGAAAAACCTGGATCGGCACCTGCATGATTCTTGCTGGCTGCAGTCGGCTCTTCGGACGGTTCGTCCATTGCGAACAGATTTTCCGCATCCGTTCGATTGTCCTTGTGAACTGTCTGACTGACAGCGGTTACTTTGTGCGACCGTGAATCATCGGCTGGAGGAGCCGACGTTCCGGCACGCCCGGCGTCAAGTGTTTCCGGACTCTGAAACCCGGCAATGTTGCCGGCGGATTCCAGCAAGCTGTCCAACTCAGTCGTGTCGTTCGGAACCACTGACGTTTCAGTCGGTCCACTCTGAACCACCGCTGCTGAACTGCCAGCGCTGATTCCGGACGAAGGCAACCGGTTCTGGACTTCCAGAACAACAAGTGTGCCAATACCGATGATGCCGACTGCGGTCAGCAGCTTCCATAGCGAGTTTTGCATGGGAATCCCTTCCCGCGCCGGGAAAATCCTGTCGCAACTCCGCCTCCCGCGGAGCCTCTGCACGGCGCTTCTTGCCTACAAGTAGCAGAATCCGCCGAACTCTGGAAGACGAGGTTGCGGTGAGCGGTGCATGGGACGCTGCGGAGAGAATTCCAATCGCAAATTGAAACTGGCCCCAGCAGGAAGGAAAGCGAAGATTGATGGGGGATCTGACAACTTCCGTTTCCAGGGCATCTATGCCCGTCAAGGCTTAATGCCCCGTCCCGGTGGTTCGACCTACAATCGGAATCGTTTCCTGAGCCAATTGCGAGCTGTCATGAACTTCGCGATAAACGCGGATGATTTCATCCAGCATCCGGGTTTCATTGAAACGGTCTCGTATCAGTTGTTGCCCGGCGGCAGCCAGCTTGCGGGCTCGTTCACGGTTTTGCAGCAGTTCCATGATCCGCTCCGCAAGGCTACGGCTGTCCGACGGAGGCACGATCAGGCCCGTGACTCTGTCCTCAAGAACACTCACAACTCCGCCGACTCCGGAGGCAATCACCGGACGACCCAGTGCCATCGCTTCCAGCATCATGACACCCAGTCCCTGCTGCAGCGACGGCAGGCAGAAAATGTCGATGGCCGAAAGGTAGCCGTTCATCGCCACACCGCCGTCGACAAATGTCAGCCGTCGGGACAGTTCAAGCGAAGCCGCCAGGTGCCGAAGACTGCGTTCTTCAGGTCCGCTGCCGGCGATAATGATCCGGATATCATGACCTGCTTCGATAACCCGATGGCAGGCTCGCAGAAAAAACGCCGCGCCCTTGATGATCTCCAGCGGACCTGCCATGCCGATCACCGGAGGCCGGTCGTCATCAAGCGGCAGGTCGACCGACGCTGCATCCGGCACGGCAACTCCCGGAAGAATGACTCGCTTTTCGATGGAATCGGTCAGCGGGGTTTCCGGAATCTGCTGCTGTACACTCTCGCTGACAGAAACGATCGCCTTCAACTCCGGGATTGCTGTCCGAAGCACAAATTTTGCCGCCTCCTCCTGATCACCAAGGCTCACCACCAGAGGGCGACGCAGTTTTCGGGCGAGACGGACTCCTTGAGACAGCAGCCGGCTGTCCTGAAGGTGAATCACATCCGGGCGCTGCTCTTTCAGATCCCGATACAGAGTCCGCAGCACAATCTGTCCCCAGATCGGAATGTTGTAACCGGGAATCGTGTGCAGCCTCACGCCGCGCAGCAGCGTTTCATCCAGTCCTTCGCAGCGCGTACAAACGAGTGCTGTGTCCAGATCACGCTTCTCCAGCCCGCGGGCCAGACGCAGAGTCAGCAGTGATGAACCGCGAAACGAGAGTTCGGCATCCAGCATCAGAATTCGCTGCAGCGAGTCTGCCATCTACACATTCACCAGAAAGCTCAGATGCAGTTCCGCATGCCGACAGTGCAGGCGAATCCAGTCTGGTTCGGTCATCTCCCCGAATGCCGGACTGGGAGCCCGTTGAGTGGTGCTCTGAATTCTCGTCAGTGAGTCAATCAACAGCCGGTAACCCTGTTCCTGGGAAATCTGATCACTCGGCCCGAACGCCGGCTCCATCGGCCGCGGCAGATGGAATCCGGGCTTCATCGGACTACTCAGAAAATAGTTGCGGAAAACTCTGGCAATCATTCGAAACGGCCATGCCATCTCGTAGTCGATGCCGTCGATACAGGCATGGATGGATTTTGCCATGTGCTCAAAGTTCTGGCCCGCAGTCCAGTTGCCAAGGCTCTTGATCTGACCGCAGCTCATGAGCTGTTCGACGTCTCGCCTGATGTCGTCGTACGATGTGAACTTCAGGGTCCGCCGTCCCGTCACTGTCTTGACATTTACGCTCATCGTGGCCTCAGTACAGCATCCCGTTGAAGTTGATGACACATGACGGAAGGTACTTCTTCAGTTCCTGTATTCCCGCCAGGTTGCAGCCTGACGAGTTCGCGCGGAGATTCTTCAGGCTCTTATGATTCTTGATCTTCTCCAGCGTAAAATTGGAAACCTGACTGCAGCTTGTGACATCCAGATCTTCCAGTGCATCCATACCACTCAGAATCCTGAGACCCTGATCGGTGACGGGATTCTGGCCCAGATACAGTATCCTCATTTTTTTGCAGCCCCGGATTTCTTTCAAAGCCAGATCGGAAACGCCGGCAGCCCCGGCGGCAAGCACTTCAATCGACGTTATGCCTTTCAGGTGCTCAAATCCGGAAGTGCCGAACCCGGTGTTCGACACGTAGATTTCCTTCAGAGGAGCATTGGCATACTTTGCGGTAAACGCTTCAAACCCCGCACCAGTAATCTGATTGCCGCCGCAGTTGATGTATTCCAGTTGCGACAGTTTTGTAAGGTGATTGAAGCCGTGATCCGTGACTTGCGTCCCGCTGATGTTCAGTCTTCTGAGATTGATCAGCGGGGCGACCGCCTCGATGGAGGAATCGTTGATTGCAGAACTTTCCAGGACAAGCTCTTCCAGTTGAATCGCGGAACTCAACGCCGCCCAGTCGGAGCCCAGAATCCCGCAGCCGGTAAGATCCAGCTTCTTAAGTCGGGGCAGATGTCCGAACTGAGCGAGTCCGACTTTCGTAATCTGTGCGCCCTTCAGATTCAGTTCGGTGATTTCGTCTTTCAGCGCAGGCATGTCTGCCAGCGTTTTCAGATCCAGATCCGTAATCTGATGCCCTGGTTTGGAGATGACAGAGGCAACGAACTCCGCGGGTGTCAAAGGTGCCTTGACTGTGCTCCCGCCGCTGCCGAAAGTGGGCATGCTGGAAAGATCGGCTGCCGGAGGTGCTGCGACAGGTGCAACAGTCTGCTCGACAGCCGGTGCCGGATCCGATTTCGACGTCAGTCCGATCTCTTCGCAGCCGGAAAGACAAAACAGCGACAACAGGCAAATCGCCGTGACGGCGGCATCGCAGGACAACAGAAACCGCTTCCACATGAATCACTCTCCTGGCCGGAGCCGTTGATAAGCAAACGCATGATCTGGCCCGTCCCGATGATAACGCCGTCGGTCGGAACAACCAATTCAGAAGGTGACCGTTTTCGCTGGGAGTCTGCAGCCGCATTTGCCACAATCGGCGGACTTGTTTCAGTTCCCTTCGAGTTAGCCCGCCGTTCACTGCCTCTGTCCCGCAGGAGTTTTTGATGAAGAACGCATCTGTAAATTCAATCGACCCGTCTGTTCGGCCGATCGACCCCCCTCAGCATCATCGCGGAGGAAACAGCTCGGTACACCGGCGGGCATTTCTTGCGGCGACTGCGGCAACTCTGGCCGCCGCGAAGCTGGCCAACGGGGAAGATGAATACAGTCCGGATGCGCCGCCCGTGCGGTATCCCGATCATCGACTTGTCGTGATCGATCCCCGGTTCGAAAAACTGAAGCTCGGAAACACACCGATTCAGCGTCTGTTCCACAGTAAGGAAATGCTCTGGGCAGAGGGTCCCGCCTGGAATGGTGTCGGACGGTATCTCGTCTGGAGCGACATCCCGAACAACATTCAGCGTCGCT
>JANNGQ010000334.1:0-2165 GCA_031403975.1 Planctomycetota bacterium | reverse complement strand
ATGCACGGTTGGCTTTCCAGTGTGCAGTGAGACCACTTCGACATCGCGGAACGTGATCCCCTGTATAAAACCGGTGCCGAGGACTTTGACGATGGCTTCCTTCGCCGCCCACCGACCAGCGAATCGAACGGCAGAATCCCGATGCCTGCGTGCGTACTCGATTTCGCCTTCCGTAAAACAGCGCTGCACAAAATGATCCCCATGCCGCTCGATCATTCTGCGGATCCGTTCGATTTCGACGATGTCCGTGCCAATGCCGATGATCATGGAAGTTGAATCTGAAACGCAGGAAACGAAAACCATGTACGCCGATTCCGGCATGCACTTATGGAATTGCAGAGAACTCAAGGGCATTTCTGGCCACAAAGAACTCAAAGATCACAAAGAAGGTCAGACACAGCTCAGCTTTCCGAGACTCGGTGATTCTTCTGTGGTCTTTGCGCTCTTTGTGGCAAATGAGTGATTCAATCGCCACCTTCGATCGGTCCTGCGACTGGCGACAGCATTGGTTCGTGCGGAATTCGATGCCCTGCCGGGTTGCGGGAGAAGCCCGTGCCAGGTTGTCCGTGTTTTCGAGGTGAACACTGCGATTCAGTTTTAAGCGCCGTACTTTTCCAGCCGACCGGCATGAGCCAGTGCATGCAGCATGAGGTACTTCGCTTCGAACATCCCCAACTCGCCCACGCGACATGCAGATTCGCCGAATTGCCTTGACCCGTCAAAGCGGCAGATATCGGCCACCAGCATCGTGGGAACCGGATGGCCGCTGTGTGACTTCATCTTCGCGGGAGTGCTGTGGTCACCAGTCACGATGAGAACATCGGGCTTCAGAGCCATAATCCTCGGCACGCCCGCATCAAACTCTTCCGTCCGCTGGACCTTGGCATCGAAATTACCGTCCTCGCCAGTGCTGTCCGTGTACTTGAAGTGGATGAAAAAGTAGTCGTATTTCGACCAGTTCGCTTCGAGACATTTCATCTGATCGTCAAGCGTGTGGCCGGCCTCCAGAATATCCATATCGACCAGGCGTGCCAGCCCGCGGTACATCGGATACACGGCAATCGCCGCCGCTCGAGTCCCATAGACTTCCCGAAACTTCGGAATCGGCGGCATCTTTGCTATGCCTCGCATCGTGAGCAGATTCGCCGGTAAGTCGTTCTTCAGAATCTCCGCTGCCTGCCGCATGAACTCGGCAAGTATCCCCGCGGTCTTCTGTGACGACGGATCAGAGCCCTGCGGTTTCAATGGCGGCACACCGGTGCGCTGCGGATCGGTATCGTTGACCCGACCACCAAGCCCTTCACCGCGGATCACGATGACCAGCCGATACTCCTTGACGTGCCGGACAAAGACTTCGACACCTGGAATTGTGATCGCGCCGAGTTTTTCACACAGCTTCTCCGCGAGGTCGGTGGAGATTCGCCCGGCTCGACGGTCGGAGATGTTTCCTGCCGCGTCAACGGTGACAAAATTGCCCCGCACCGCGACGTCGCGATCCGTCAGTGCAAAATCGATTCCGAGTGCTTCCAGGACGCCTCGACCAATGTCGTACTGCAAAGGATCATAGCCGAACAACCCCAAATGTCCCGGCCCACTTCCCGGAGCAATCCCAGGCAACACCGGGATGCTCAGTCCGAGCACTCCCCGTTGTGCAAGTGCATCGAGGTTGGGCGTATTCGCCGTTTCCAGTTCCGTCTTTCCGCCCGGCCGCAGCGGCAAGCCACCGAGTCCGTCCGCAACATACAGCACAATTTTTGAATCCGCTGCGCGCTGCAGTCGCCGTGTCAGATCATGAATGTCGGTCATTGATGGACGTTCCTGAGTTCGTGTTTGATCTTCCGCATTTGTTGTGGCCGTCTCTGCATCATGCTATTCGCAGATTACAAAGACGGCTGCCGAATCAAAGCAGGTCCGGCAGCGATATCGTTCCGGAGAAGCGAAGCCTGGGTCAGGCCGGAAGGCAGAAATCCAGTAATGCGTAGTGTCAGCGAGGCGAACCACAGTGTCGCTGCTCCTGAGAACCCGTCCAGAATCAATTTGTGGGATATGTGGTGTTGCCTGTTCTTCCTTTTGTTGCGGCCCAAAGGGCCATTCATTCCGATAGCCTGGCCCATCGGGCCAGGACATCAGTCCCGTTGATCTCCGAAGGCCCAACGGGCCGACCA
>JANNGQ010000333.1:0-1626 GCA_031403975.1 Planctomycetota bacterium | reverse complement strand
CGTGCCAGCGGTCGTCCGCCTTCATCATGCTGATCGTCGACGGCGGAAACATGTTCTGCATGAAGCGTTCGTATTGACCGGCTTCCAGATCGCGAATAGCTGCGGCAATGACTTTCTTCAAGTCGTTCCCGTATCCGTCGCCCGCGTCCGGGGTTTCTGAGTAGGGATTCAACACCGCCGGGACTTCAACGACTGACACGTTCCGAAATTTAGCGATCCGTCCGCCGGCGTCCATTTGAGGCTCAATGTCCTGCATGGTTTTCAGACGAAGCGATAACGATCCAAGCTCAGCGATCGCGCGGAAAGAAATGCGTTCCGCTTCACCCCGTCGAAGCGCAGCCACATATTCATCTGCCGGAGAATGCTGATGGATAAACTCCAGGTACTCGCCCTGATCCAGTTTGCGGATCATCTCCGCCAGACCTGTCTTTGCATCTTTCTGAGCAGCGAGCTGAGCTGCCGCCTTCTTTTCGGATGTTCCGGACTTTAATTGTCCTGCCGGAGGCAGTGCCACAGCGATGGAATACAGCAGGACGAATCCTGCAAGGAGCAGCAACACTGGGAATCGAATTCGTCGAGTCATGACACACCTCCATCAACTCAACCGTCCAGAAACACGGCCGGCGGCATCGGCGGCAGGTCTATAATCTCGCCTTCGCGAGTCTCCGTGTCAAACACAGCAACAGTCGGCTTTCGGAACATCCAGCCGCCGACTTCGCCAGGGTTGATGAACGACCGTCCGTGACGATCCCTGGCAATACTTGGCCTGTGGGTGTGGCCGAAAATGACGACGTCCGCATCATCGATCCAGTCGCGGATTTCATCGAGCTGATGAGCCATCAGGAACCGGATACCATCTCGTGATTTCCAGCAGAGCGGCGCATGTCCCAGGGTCCCCACGATCTTCATGCCACCGGCGATACCGGTTGTATTACCATCGTTGTCGCCGTAGCAGGCGATCACCGGGCACGTCAGTTTTCGCATCGATGGCACGACGAGAGGTGATACGAAATCTCCGGCCAGCAGAACGGCCTTACATTCCAGGGCATTGAACAGTCGGATCGCGTGACGCAGGTTGTCAACATTGTCGTGGATATCCGCCAGGATTCCGATTTTCATAGTGTGATTTCGTAATGAGACATTTGTTCGTTTGACGGCAAGCCGCAGGCGTCGGCTTTGTCCCTGCAGAGTCATCAGCCATAGTCACGCAGCACCGTCGCCTGCGGCTTGCCGTTAAACGACTAAACAGCTGCCGTGTGAGGTTTATTCCCCAGCAGCCGGTCGAGCGAGTCCGCGGTCTGGTAGATGAGCGCTTCAGGGTAATGCAGGTACGGATGGAAGTACTCAAACGTCAGGTAATCTTCGTAGCCGATACTCTCAAACGCCTGCATCACGGCCGGCCAGTTGGTGGTGCCGTCCAGGAGCGGGCGGAAGGACTCAAGCGAATGGTCGGTGCTCTTCTTTGAATACTCCTTCAAATGCACGTTGCGGATGCGTTTGCCGAGGATCGGGATCCAGTGCTCGGGGAACTGGTACTCCTTAATGTTGCCGGTGTCGAAATGCACTTTGACGTGGTCGCTGGAAAAGTGATCGACGAAGGCACACACTTCAAACGGCGACATCAGG
>JANNGQ010000332.1:0-4343 GCA_031403975.1 Planctomycetota bacterium | reverse complement strand
ATTCCCGGTAAATCGCAGATTGCTGTTTCTTCAGCAATATTACTTTCGGTAGTTTATTGTCGTGCGGCTCCTTAGCAGGGGTTCTTGGAATTGCCGTTGTCGGTTTGGCAACATGCTGTGCGCAGCAATACAACTACGGTTGCAACACGCAGATCCAAGAGGCGCTCTGCCCCGTGACCGCGGTCGATTGTTCGATCGTCGGCGGCAATTGCGACCTTTACGTCAATCAAAACGAAAACCAGCAACGACTTCTCGGTCCGTTTGATATTGACGATACGACCGGCGAAACAGAGGCATTTTGGGTGGCAAATCCACTCAACGAAGTTAATTGCGTTTGGTATCGTGACTGTCATTTTGCGCAAGTGGGTGACGAGTGGAAATGCCAGCCGTGGGGTGACGGCACTATTTACACAGTGTCGCCGGTCCAGGAACGACCATGTCAGGTTCCGCCGGGTGATCTCTAGTCGACCTCGACCGTTGTACGCAGTGTGGGGCACGTTGAGCAGTAGTCGGATTTGTCAGAGTTCGGTGGTTGGCCACACCCTTGACCCGAGTTCGCGCGGCATTAACTGTGACGGTATGTCGCAGTCGTGACCGAGGTATGTATTTGACCAGTATTCGGAATTATCCGAACGATGCAGAGTTTTGCCCGACAAGGATCTGCACCATGGGGATTCACGTTGTAGCGGTGTTTGTGATTCTGTGCCTCGGTCGCATGCAATTGTGCGGCGATGAGATCTGGGCTCCTGAAAAAGTTGACGATCTGGTGGACCAGATCAGGAAGGACCGATCGCGAATTCGCAGTGCTGAGATTCAGATCGATCTGGTGAAGGATTCGGCGGATGCCGCGACGGAAACGCAACAGGTCATGATCTGGTGGCAGGCAGACGGAAACCGAGAGCGGGTCGATACGATCATAGACCGTCCGGGTTCGGCACAGGTAATTGAGACTCGATCCCGGGAAGTTACGGAGCTGCTGTCCGGACCGATCGGATATTTACGATTCCATTCGGATGGCGTGAGCCGCGGACAACCGTCGTTCCAGCTGGCTCCACGCGATATCACCGCGACCGATGTTTCCCGAAGTTCCGGTTTCCTTGTGCCCGACATCCGGCTCCTCGGACTGATCGCCTCCGACGTTGATGGGCTCCGCTATCGCTTGTTCGAAGGGAATCGGGCGGAGCGATTGGTTGCCATGCCGAACGCTGTTGAGGTCCGGGTCGAGTCGGTCATGCTGGGCGAAATCCCCTGCCTGAAAATGGAAAGCGCAAGTTCGAAGGCTGTCCGAGGTCAAATGCAGGATTTGCGACGAATCGCGTGGATTTCAACCGATCCGTCAGTCAATCTGATCAGGAGAATCGAGCAAGAGGGCGACATTGTCTTTCCCGATGGCAGTACGTCACAACCACGATCTGTGATCGAAGTGGAGTATTCCAGGCACGAAGCAACGGACATTATGTTTCCAGGCCAATACACCTACGAGAGGTTCGTTGACGGTCAGTTTCGAGATCGTGAAATTGCGATGATCCGTGTGGTTCGGATGAATGAGGACTTTCCGGACGATCCGTTCTCTCTGAAGGCCATAGAACAGTTGCCAACAGGTGCGGTAGGATATGGAACGACGGAGGCGCTGCAATGGGACGGAAGCAACCTAAAGAAGTTCGTTCCGCCGATGGCCGCTGCGCCCGGTTCGAAAAGGCCAGAGCTGAGGCAGATCCGGCCATTTGTCCTGATTCTGACGGCCATTGTGCTGGGCATCACAGTGTTTGTTCTGCGTCGACGCTTTGCAAGGGTTACTGATTCTGCAGAACCGCTGTAGTGTCGGTGCGGCGAAACAGGTGGCGTAGGCTTCCAGCCTGCGAGTCCTGTTTGGCGGGCGGAGAATCAGGCCCCATCGGCGATGAAGAGCGAATGGACGAGATGTTCGGCGGGACCTCAATCATGCGAACAAAGACTCAATTCACGTCTGTACGTTCTCGCCACGCGTTTACGATCATTGAACTGCTCGTATGTCTCGGCATTCTGACCGTGCTGATGGGCTTGATTGTTCCGGCCGTTGGAAATGCCCGAAATACCGCACGTCGGATCGAATGTGCAAATAACTTGCGGAATCTGGCATTCGGACTGATCGGAAACATGGAGTCACGCCGTCATTTTCCGCCTTCCCGGATGCAAGGTCCGTCGGGTATGAGTTCAGAGGATTCGCGAACACGAAGCACATGGGTCACCGCGATTCTGCCTTGGATCGATCAATCGCGTGTGTATGATCGCCTGGAATTCGACAAGGCGATGGAAGTTGAGCCGAATCTGTCGTTGGCGGAATCGCACATTCCAACTCTTGTTTGTCCATCCGATATTTCTGCGAGCGATAAAGGTGACCTGAGTTTTGGGGTCAATGGCGGCATCGTCACTATGACTGAGCGCGGTGGGATTTTTGGATTTGTGGATGTGGAAGAACGGGACTTTGACCTGAACGGCGACGGAAAACTACGTTATACCGTGAGAGACCGGATGCCGGAAGCAAATGAATTCCGGATGGTGAATGCCACTTCGCTGTTTGACTCTCACCGCCTTACCAACGGGCGTCCTGGTTCATACATGAGGCACCCCGATTCGAGTCATGACCGGGGTCGTTCACCAGCAACGATTGATGACGGGATGTCGAACACGCTGATGATCGGAGACCATGTCCGGGCCGGATTCGATCCACGGGAAGAGAACATGAACTGGGCAACCGGAAATCTGAGGCGATTGGTTGTCTCGATCAATCCGGAGATATGCAGAAATACATCCTGCGTTGAAGGCGATGTCGATCTGATGAAGGCGAACGGCGGCACACGCCGCATCAATGCCGGGCGTGCTCGGGCAGAAGGTGAAGCTCCGTGGCTGAATTCGTTTCACGATGGTGGTGTCAACGTGGCGTTCGCTGACGGGCGGGTTCAGTTTATGTCTGAGAATATTGATGGAGTCGTTCTGTTCAACCTCTTCACGCCGCAGGGAGAACAATTGCGGAACACGCCACTTGCGAATTCAGATCTCTCGAGGTCGTTCTGAACGTTGAGATCGCAGCAGAGTAGTGTGTATGTTCGAGCGTTCCTGTTTCTCGTCGATGGGCAAAGTTCATGGCCACTCATTGGCGGCTCAACGACTCGTTGACCGTTGTCACGTTCACGGAATTGGCACGACTTGTGGCCGACGGTCAGATCGCAGAAACTTGCCTTGTGCAGCAAATCGGTACGGAAACCTGGGAGCCGCTCACGAGTCTGATCGGACTCGATGCCGCCGTTCGAAGACTTCGGACACCGTCCGGAGGCGACGTCAGCAACACACAAGCGATGCCCCTGAGTGACTCATCGAAGGTGAGTCGGAAGTCGATGTCAGCCACGAATTCGAGCCGCAGGCAACGCATTGCTGGCGTAACTCCGCAATTCGGCAGGAAGTTCAATTCAGCCTCCATGAAATGGCTGGCTGGCTGCGCCCTGCTCGCCTCGACGGCTGCTTGGCTCTACGTCAATAATTCGGCCGAGTCGCAGCGATTCCCCGCTCGGGAAGGCGAAGTTCAGTCGTTCTTACTTCCGTTCGTCGGTCCCGTGGCAGGCCTGGATTTTTATCTGGTCCTTGCCAACTTCGTGATTCTCGCCGCGACTTGCGGCGTTCAGGCCATCTGGTCCGGAAAACGGTGACGGCATATACTTCTGCCCGTACGACAAAATGCCGTGGTCGCAATTCCAGAGCGGTTTCAGTCTGGGTCTGGCGAGAATCGAGACGTTGAACTCTCGAAATCGTAGCTGAAGTCGTGAGACTTCAGGTCGGAATTCTCACGAATTCCGCTACAGCGATCCTGTCGGAATTCTCACGAATTCCGCTACAGCGATCCTGTCGGAACTCGCGCGAGTCCCGCTACGGCTATCCTGGAACCGCTCCAGGCTGTCACATTCACAAACGCGGGATCGGCAGGGAGGTCGGCGTGTTTCTGGTTCGCAGCGTTCGACGACGACTGGTTTCGCTGCTGGCGTTTGCGCTGCTGCTGATGTCGGCACTGACGGCGATCGGTGTGATCGGGTTGATCTGGCATCAGGAGGCCGTCAACGACCTGGACTTTCTTCTGTACCGCCGGCCGAACCTCGATCAACTCAGCCGCAAAGTGGCTCGGATCAGTGAGAGTCTGTTCGATTCGCTGGACCTGAAACAGGCGGCGGCCGTTGAGACACTGCGGGCAGACTATCGCACTCAGATCCACGATGCTGAGCAGGAACTGTTCGAGTTTCTGCACCGGATTGAGGGTCAGCCGCTGACGCCCGAGTTGACGATGCAGCAGCGGGATCAGGTTGTCAGAAAACTTG
>JANNGQ010000331.1:0-5656 GCA_031403975.1 Planctomycetota bacterium | reverse complement strand
CTCGATCCCGATTTCGGCTGGGCCTATGTTCAGCGGGCTCGCGTCTGGTCCGCCAAAGGCAACGTCGCCAAAATGCAGGAGGATCTTGCCGAGGCGATCCGTCGCAGTCCCGAAGATCCTCAGACGCTGGCATCAAAGGCGTGGCTGCTGGCAACTTCGCCCAACACAGAGCACCTAAATGGCAACCAGGCACTTGCCGACGCGATTAAGGCCTGCGAACTGACCGAGTACGCCGAAATGCAATGCCTCGCCTCCCTGGCTGCGGCATCTGCAGAAACCCGCGACTTTGATGCAGCCATCAAATGGCAGGAGAAAGTTGTGGCACTGCTGCCGCCCGTTGCGCGGGCTGACGATGAATCGCGTCTTCAGTTGTACCGCGAAGGCAAGCCATTCCGCGATTTGCCACGAACCCCGCTCGCTGCCGATCCGTCATTACCGGCTCCGGCGAAGGAGTGAATTCAGTCATCGCGGAAATTTCGCTTCTCCGCGGAGATGAATGAGACGTTTCGTTGTCGCCACGCTCACCAGAGTGTGAGATTCCCGCGTTCTGATGCATCTGGCGACCCGGAAATCACAAACTGGCGGGCAGTTGTGGACATTTTGAGGCTTCGGGCTGAATAGGCCGACCGTTTCCGAATTCTCACGAATCCGGCTGCGGCTCGATCGAAAAAATGTTCGCCCGGCGGCGACAATTCTCTGAGCGTTGCAATGCTCGACCGTCAAACTACGATGGACTTGTAGCTGTTCAAAGGAATCTTCTCGAAGGCGCTGCGTGATGACTCAAACCGTTCGCATTTCCCGCCGTGAAAGTCTCGTGGCCGCCGCCGGTGCTCTGGCCGCTACGGCGGTATCCCCGATCCCGGCGCTTGCCGCGGAGGATAAAACGCATCCCTGGGTGGATGCGCACTCGCACATCTGGTCGACCGATCTGAAGAAGTACCCGCTGAGAAACAATCAGACGGTCGAAGCACTGCAGCCGCGGAGTTTTACCGATGACGAATTGATGGCAATTGCTCAGCCGGAGGGCGTCGGTCGAGTGGTGCTGATTCAGCATCATCCGCATCACGGATTCGATAACTCTTATCTCATCGACACCTGGAAGAAGCATCCTGATCGGTTTCGCATCGTCGGGCAGATCGATGACACGCAGCCGCAAGTCGACCGGCAGATGAAGGAGATGCTGAAGACGGGGGTCACGGGTTTTCGCATCGGACCTCGCAGTGACCGGGCCAATTGGCTCGACGGCGAAGGGATGAAGCTGATGTGGACGACCGCCGCCGAGACTCGGCAGTGCATGTGTTGCCTGATCGGCCCGGACAATCTGCCGGAAGTAAAGAACTGGTGTCAGAAGTTCCCGGACACGCCGGTGGTCATTGATCATTTTGCCCGCATCGGTGACGACGGTGAGATTCGTGAGGACGATGTGGGTACGCTCGGCAGTTTTGCATCTCATCCACTGGTTCGTGTGAAGATCTCTGCCTACTACGCTTTCGGCAGGAAGCAGCCGCCTCATCATGAACTGGTCCCGATGATAAAACGTCTGTTCGAAACTTTTGGTCCCGATCGGCTGATGTGGGCCAGTGATTGTCCATATCAGCTGACCGCTCCGAGCAGTTACGCATCCTCGATCGCACTGATCCGCGATCATATCGATTTCGTCACCGCAGACGACCGTCGGAAACTGTTGCGAACAACGGCCGAGTCGACATTTCTCTTTGTGTAGTAATTGTAAAATGTGCGGCCGCAGGTGCCGGCCCGAGGGCACTCAACTCTGTCGTCGATGAACACCAACCCGAAGCATCAGCGAGGTCAAACCCATGTCCGATAACGGTCCACCACAAGGTCATCCGGTTCCCGGTGCCGGGCATGCACTGCTTGAACCGTTTGCCGGGACGTTTCGCGCGACCGTCAGGATCTGGATGGGACCGGGCGAGCCGATGGTGCAACACGGCACAATGGTCAGTTCATTCCAGGTCGGCGGGCTGTATCTCTTTCAGGATTATCAGAGTGATCCAGGTCCGGGGCCAGGTGCGGGATTCGTCGGCAAAGGATTCTGGGGTTACAACACGGGTGCGAAGGAGTACGAAGGGTTCTGGATCGACAACGCATCAACCATGATGCAGCTTGAGAAGGGCTCCGTCGACACGTCCGGAAAAGTCTGGACGATGCGATCAAAGTTCGTACATCCGCACTTTGGCCGGGAAGTCGACAAGCGCTCGGTGATCCGTCTGATCGATGACGACCACAATGATCTGACGTCGTACATGACTGGTCCGGACGGCAACGAATTCAGGACCATGGAGATCCTGTTCGAGCGGGTGTAGCGAGCTACTCAAGCGGGATGTCGATCGGATGCTGGCTCGGATCGGTGATTGAATCTGATGCCGGTGATGAGGCAGTTCCCGGTCCGAAGTGCAGTGTTCCGTCGTCGGATGTGTCTGTGGCGGCGGACGCAGGACGCGGAATCTCCGCCGTCATGTCGATTCCGCGACTCGCAGCGGCACTTGTCCGGCGAGCCGGTTTCCCGTTTGACGGCAGCGTCAGGTTTCCGCGATGTGATTCCGCTGAAGATCCGTCGGCGCGAACAATACCGGAGTCAGGATCGGCCGAGGCATGGTCGTGGACCGCTGTCTGAATGCCGCTCGTCGGATCATTCAGGAAATGTTTCGCAATGTCCTGGCGCAGCGTCCTGCGGACATCGAACGCCGTTCCGTCTGCCTGTTGGAGCGAGATCTCATCGATCACCCACATGGTGTTTTCTTTCAGCAGCCTCACTTTGACCGGCGGCTGACCGGAGGCAGACAGTTCGACAAGGGCCTGCTGTTCGGCAACCTGAGTGTTCTGCACAGGCAGCAGCAGCAATTCAGGCAACCGGCTGAATTCCGGCGGCAGGTGCTGTACGTTGCTCCAGACCAGCCGATTGAAGTCCGTCGAGCAGATGCGTTTTACGGATTGCAGATCATTCCGGCGCCATGCATCTGCCAGTTCACCCAGCGGCACGGTCAGCATCATCTGGGTCTTCAGCGAAGTCACCTGCGCCAGCGCGTCGGGGTACTGCACGTCGTCCACTTTCAGGCTGCCGTTTTCTTCCTGCATGACAACACTGCAGATCTGACCGGCGGACGAAAGAAACTCCAGCTCAGTGGTATCACCGATGACGTGACTGTTCTGCAGTATCATCTCACCTGACGGAACACCGCGCAGAGGCAGAACGGAGACCAGCGCCGGGTTGACTCGGTCCCAGCTTCCTTCTGCAAAATTCTGCGTTGAAATCTGCTTCAGCATGGGCAGATCCAGCGACTGCAGGGAAGAAAGAAACAGCTGAGCGCGGGCCGGAGCCGTAAATGCCGACTTCAGGTTTCTCTGGCGTTGCGTCTGTCGGTCGTAGATCGTGATTTCCGACACAACGAAGTCTGTTTCAACCAGGCCGGGTTCGCGTTTCTTTTTCGCGTCTGAGCCTGCCGGCTCGGGAGTGGTCAGATCCAGGCGGATAATCTCTGTCTGGTCAGGAATCATCACAGTCAGCTGGCCGGCAAACGAACGGATCTCGAAATCGTCCGGAGCGTGTTCGGGAGCCGGCAGCGTGATCATACTCCGATCACCCACGCGCAGGGCGTTCTGCCAGAACCTGGTTTCACAGAGCGGTTCAAGTTCAGTCAGCTCGGGAGACCGATACGCGGCCAGAAACCGTGTCACCGTGTTCATCGCACGTGCCTGCCGGAGGACGGAACCCGGATGATCGTCGACCTTTCGTTTGCGGACTTCGATGTCCGACACAAGCCAGTGATCATCCTGTCGTGCGACTTTCATCAGGAGATGGCCGTTCTTTGACGGCATCGTCACCACAGCATCCGACTCATTCATCTGAGCCTGGGGATGACGTGCCATACCGGATTCATATTCAGAGGAGATCCGTTTGATCAACTGCTGCAGCCACGGTTCCGGCAGCGTCTCGAGTGGTGTCCGCAGGTCCGCTGAAACGGCCTCGAGAACAGATTTACGGTCAGCCGACCGCCAGGTATCCAGGAATTCGCGGACCGTCAGCAGCAGGTCCATGACTTCGACCGACGACCTTGTGGCCCGAGTACCCTTTTTCTGCTGGCGGATCATGACATCGTCGACGACCCAGCGGCGTTTTTCCGGATCTCGCAGGATCCGGAACTGGTATTTCGTACCACTTTCCTGTTTCGCAATAACGTCCATCACGCCGTCGCCCGGTTCCTTGCTTTCGACAACTTCCAGCGGCGTCTTCGGCAGATTGAGAATCTCCAGATCCTTATAGGCTTCGGCAGATCGAAGGGCCTTCTGCTCAAAACGAGTTGACACCACGCGCCGAAAAGCTGCTTCGTTGTCTTCGGACCGCGCATCGGTGAACTGCGTAATGACCCGCTGCTCAGTGCCGTGCCCATCCATGATCGCCGGCCTGAAATTCTCCGCACTGAACATGTCTCTGCTGAACAGAGATGAGGAACACCCGGAAACAGCGATTCCGAAACTGCCGGACAGCATCAGAGCCAGGTAAGATCGAGTTGTTCGCAGCATGAAAAGGCTCTTGCAGTGGTACGGCGGTTCCGCAGAATGAGCCCGTCTGGCCCGTACTGTGTGGACTTTTTGATCGCACTCTGTGAGCGGAACGCCGCTCGCCGGATGGCACTCATTTTGTAACCCGATGCATCAGCGAGGGCCTTCAAGGGCGGGGCTGCAAAAGAAACCCCTCGCTGACGTTTCGGGTTGGTCAACTCAGATCCGATACAGTGAGTCACATGGGCCGATCGCCCACGGTTGTCGCAAGTCGGCTCATGCCGGTCAACACGCCGTTCGGCGTTCGACAGACTGCGGTCGATGCTGGACCGGACCGCCAGGTGACAGATCGGCCAAATCTGCATCGTCGGTGAAACCGGCGGCGATCGTGTTGGTTTCCTGGATTCGCGGTCAGCAGGAATTGCCGGAAGTCGTATTCGACTTCAATCCTGTACAGACCTAAAATCACCGGCACCGGACGATTTCCTGAGATTCCTCACGAGCAGCGTCGACGTCGCCGATCGTCCCGGTTCGGCTGTTGAGTCCCGAGCGAACTCACCTGCGGCCCGCCTCAACGCTCACTTCGAATTTCAGAAAGTACACCATGAAGAGGATGCTGCTGTCTGCGGCTTTATCCGTTTGTTGTCTGGTTACCGCTGCCGCAGAAGACTGGGGCACTGTCACTGGTCAGTTTGTAGTGACGGGCGAAATCCCCGAAATGGAACTGCTCCACAAGAAAGACGCGGATATCAAAGACAAAGAAGTTTGTGCCGCTGCAGATACGTTCAAAGAAGATCTGCTGATCGACAAGGAATCCAAAGGCCTGGCCAATGTGTTCGTGTACCTCGTGAAGGCACCCAAGAGCATTCATCCGGATCTGAAGAATCAAAAGCCCGTACAGCTGGTGCTCGACCAGAAGGGCTGCGTGTTCATTCCGCACGCGATGGTGGTCACCAGCGGTCAGACCGTCGAGGTGATTTCCAGTGATGGAAAGGCCCACAACACACACACGAATCCACTCAAGAATCAGCCGATGAACATCGTCATTGCTCCGAACACGCCGGTCGGAAAGGGCGAATTGGTTGATTACAAACTCGGTGAGCGACTGCCGACGAAAGTGAACTGCGATTTTCAT
>JANNGQ010000330.1:0-6468 GCA_031403975.1 Planctomycetota bacterium | reverse complement strand
GGCAGGGTTGGCAACATAAAAGCCAGGTCGTTCTGCGTCAAAGAAGAAGTTTGTCAGGCGACCGGCGGAGTCGACGGCACCGACGCGAAGCACAATGCCACCCAGCGTGCCTTGAACGTTCGTGAATTCATGAGTCCAGCTCGTGCTGGCGATCCCGTTTTCATCGGGTACACCGAGGTCCGAAAGGTTGACAGGTACCACGGACATCACGCCCGTTGAACCGTTGGATTCAATCAGATTGTCCTGGGCACGAAATTCGATATGCGGGCTGATTTCAAAATCCACCTCGCGCTGTTTTGTACCGACTGAGAAAAACCGCTCATCATCATCAAATCGAACAGGAATATCTTCAATGAATGGAATCAGCGGGTCGGCTGGCCCGTTCTGCAGCTGGAAGTGCGACGCTGTGTTCAGCACATACACACCTTCCAGCGCGTTAGAAAGAATCTCGTTATTGATGAGGTTAATGAAGGAGTCTTCGCCGTGGCGGTTCAGGATGTCCACGCCGCGTTTCCCATTGCCGGAAATACGGGAATTCTCAATCGACAGACTCGATCGATGCACATAGTCGACATCCTGTCCGCCCCCGACAATCGGAGAGATCCTCAGCACGCTGTCAGCGAGGTATTCCACTCCATCGCCCAGGTTGCCCGTAATCGTGGCATCGTTGATTGAGACATGAACGTCAGTGATGACTTCATCACCGTGCTCGACGTTGCCCCCTTCTGTCTGGGCAAAGTGTCCCAGGTCGATGCCCTCTCCCAGATTGTTCCGGAAGAAGTTGGTGGAAGCTGTCGTTTGCCGGCGACGAGCATACTCGAACGAACTCCCGCCCAGGCTGACGATGGAATTCTGGGCCAATAAATGCGGACCGGCACTCTGTGTGATCTTCAGCCCGTCTTCGCCGTTGAAATCGAAGTAGTTGGCATTGGGTATGGTGCCGTCACCAAAGACCGCTGAAACGCCCTGGCCCAGCTGGACTCCGCTCTGACCATTGGAGCTGAAGCTGTTTCGTTCGGCAAAGACTGAGATATCCATGCCACCGACACGGCGTTCAAAGAAGTCGGTTTTGTCTTCGATGGACACGATCCGCACACCATCCTCGAGATTCCCTTCGAACGTGCAGCCCACGAACTCAACGTCCCCGAACCCCGCCCCATGGCTGCGATAGCCCGTCAGCGTGTTGTTGTTCAGTGTGACGTTGTTCAGTGACACGTTCACTTTCAGTGTGTCGAAGAAATTAAAGGCGTCCGCACTGAATCCGTCACCGAAGTTGTTGTCAATGTGCGTCTCTGTCGCGGAAAAGTCGACCACGACCTGCTGGAAACCGAGAATCCCGACACCGCCTGCCGATTTTGATGAACCGGCAACACCGTCGGCCGGATGGAAACCGCTATTAGCCGGAGTATGTCCGTTGCCCGTCACGGAATTGCGGTCAAACTGTACGGCCACTCGGGCGTCCGCCTGCACTTCAATCCGGAGCCCATACTGCCCGTTATTGTCAATGATGTTCTCATTGATACTGAAGTCCAGGCTGTCTTTGACCGTGTTCTTTGCGAAGAGATCAAATCCGTCTCCCAGATTGTTGGTGACGCGATTTTTTTCAATGAAGACCCCGCTCAGAGCAGCGTCTTCCGTTCGGACAAAATGAAATCCATCCCGGGCATTGTTCAGGAAATTGTTGTTCGTCAGCTGCAGATCCTGAATGCGGGTCCGCTGCGAGAGAGTGAACAACAGACCGTTGCCTTCGTTGCCCTGGTTGTCGACGCCGATCGTATTGCCGTCGATGATGGATTCTGACAGGAATGCAACGGCTTCTGTAGGTGATTGATCATTCGTCAGACGAACAACAATCCCGTCCCCTGCGTACAGTGTCGCTGCATTCAGATCATCCTGATTGCTCGTGATAAGATTATTGCGGATCTCGAACGAGCCGGTGCCGTGATCAAGTGCTTCGATCACAATTCCGGCCTGAGTATTGCGGTCAACCAGGTTTCGATCACCCGTAGCGCTGGTACCGATATTGACGTCGAAGCTGATGTCCTGCAGACCGGGCAGTGCCAGCGGGTCATTGGGATCCAATGGTAAATCGGTCCCCAGTCCAAAGCTGTGGGAACGGATGTGAACGCCTTTCAACAGGTTCTGAGCTACCGTGTTGCCCACAAGATCGCCCTTGAAGACCGTCCCTGTTTTCAGGTCAGCAAAGAATCCGGTCCCGGCGTTTCCGGTAATCAGGTTTTTCCCGACTCGCTGCGGCAGCAAATCGCCGGTGAATGTCGTGTCATTCAGGCGCACCCAGTTGCCGCCGCCGCCGTAGGTTCCGTTCCCAACAGCTCCGTCCAGTCGGAAGGAGTTTACGTCAATCACAGACACTCTGAATGTTCCGTTGGCGGCGGAATTCCCAAGGACTCCCGTGACCCGGATCTCCTCGCCCGTCAACAGACCGTGGCCGGGAGATGTGATCAAAATATTTGACGAATTGGTTGCGTTCGTCACGACGTTGCCGGTCCAGGTACCGAATCCCGCGGACGTATCATACGCTCCGTTGCCGGTTGTACCGTTCAGACTGAAAGTATCGGCATCGATCACAGTCACTGTCTGGACACCGTTGGCTGCCGTATTGCCCGCCACGTTACTGATACGGACTCGCTGGCCCGTGATCAGACCGTGCTTCTGTGCCGTGATCACGATCGGATTTGCATTCGTGGCTGCCCGGATCGTTCCCTGAGGAATCGATGCCTGCATGTCGACAGTCACGAGTCCGCGGATCGATCCGTCCGACAGAAACTGAGGATCGTACCATGCCCCGCCCCCGACGTAGCGAACGCCTGGAGCGGTTCCGTTCACCAGATTCAGCCGGAACCGGTTGTTGTCGATCCGCGTGACCGTATGGAGTCCGTTGGCGGGATGATTGACAGTCGGATCGTCGTTCACCAGTCCCTGCAGCATGATCTGATCACCCGTGATCAGCCCATGATTGGTCGACGTCACGACGACGGGATTCGAGTCCAGAAGTGCTTCAACTCTTCCGGTTCGAGTCACACTCGGCAGAACAGAAATCCCGTTTTCACCGTTGTTCGCGATGTTGTTCCCGATCACCGCTCCGGCGAAATTGCTATCCACCATGCTGAAGCGAACACCGTCCCGGCCTGACGCCAGAAACTCGTTGCCAGTGATCACCCCCGTGACGTCGCTGTTAGCTTTGGCATCGATCAGCAGGGCGTGACCCGGAGCACCGCCGACGCTGTTTCCAGATATCGTCAGATTCGTGGTCGGGGAGTTGGACAGATTGAGCATGATGCCCTGGGTCGTTCCAGCGACTCCCGGTCCGACCGCAAATTCCGAGGCAGTGACTTTCAGCGGGTCGCCAATCATCTGCCCGGCCACGACACGATTGCCGCTCAGAGTCGCGGTAATGTCCGCTCCGATCAGATCATCACCGAACACCGACGCGGGAATACCGCCAGCCAGGTCAATGTCAATCACGAACAGCAATGACTCACCCGGATCAAAGCCGTTGAAGGTGACGGTCAGAATTGTTTTTTCCGGGTTCAGTACTGCTGACTGGACTCCCGTTGTCGTGCCGGTCGTTCCCAGAGGAGTGAACGGCTTTCCTGTCGTGCCGTCGTCGTCAAACTGCAGCCCGATTCCCGACACGTCGAATACAAAGGTCTGAATTCGTTCTGTTGCAAGAAGCGAATTGTTCGTCAGCGTCATGGGCTGCACGAAAGTATCACCCTCGGCCCGGAAGACGATCCCGGCGCCCTGCGTCAGCGAGCCGATCGAATTATTCACGATTGCCAGACCGTCCGTCGGCGAATTCGTGGAATTGATGCGGATGAAGTCTCTGTTCGGCGAACTGATAAGGGGATTGTTTTCGATGCGGAAGTTGTCCGCTGTGCCGGAGCTTACGTTCAGCAGGATGCCTTCAAACCCTGCACCGGCTGCAATCCGCGTCTGAGTGATCATGCCGTTCGCAATGTCCCCGCCGTTGATCGCCTCCACACGAACCCCGGGAATCGTGGAGTCATCAACCGTCAGGGCATGCGTGTCCGTGTTGTTCAGAGTCAGATCCAGACCGCGACCGGTGCCACCGATCGTGACGTCTTCGATGGCAATCGTGTTCAGGTTCGTGATGTTCAGAAGGTCGATGTCAAATCCGACGGCCGTATGCTGCACGACCGTGATGGACTCCAGCGCAAGACTTTTGAGTGAGATCCCCGACAGATTGATCGAGATGGCATCGCCGGAAGTTGCGTTGACCGTGATGCCTTCGATGACCAGCGAATCGAAGACAACCGCCCCTCCGGTCATGTCGGCGGTGTCGACTTCAATGCCGCCTGTCGCGTTCGTGAACAACGACTGACTGTCCTGGTTGATCACCAGAGCCGTGAGCAATGACCGCGCCTCCAGTGACTCCGTTCTCAACGAGGGCCGCGAGGTTCCGCGGACGGCCCGACGACTGGCGGTGGATTTGCTGAAGTGTTGTCGCGCCACAGAGAGCCATGTATTCAGGAGCATGGTGGTATTACCTGGATTTCAGTCAGACCGGGAAATCAAACAGCGGATCAGAAGCAGCCGGAATTCTCAGTGATTACGTGAATCGGCAGACTCTGCCGAAGCGCACCCTGTCCCCAAGGTGCAGAATCCGTCAACTCTTTCACTCGGAACAATCGTTACAACAGGTTGAGCAAAACAAAGTTTGCAGTGCTGTTTACGCAGGAATGCGGTGATCAGACGCTCCAGCATCGCCGACCCAACAGATTCGCACAGACAACGCGGCAATAGGCAGCGAATTCTGCCGGGCAAGCCGGACGGACAGCCCCGCAAGGATAGCGTTTTCAACGTGCCTCTGGCGAGTGAGACTGGGATCGCCCCGATCTCGTCGTTAGATTCCTAATGGATACCGACGTGACGCATACTGCCAGTTGCCGACGGGAATGACGTCTGATGACATTCGCACTTGTTTTGCCAGGAGAAGCCGTTTGATCCGACTACATTCCAGAATCTCAGTCCGTCAGTTCCTGGTGGCTGGGCTCATGGTTGCCGCCACACCCGGCCTTAGCTTCGCTGCCCGGATGCCGGATCCGCTGATTGGTGTAACCGCGACAGACGCGCCGAACGGGCCGTGGCAATGGACGACGGAGCGTCCGGCGGACAGCTGGACGGAAATCGAATTCGATGACAGTCGATGGCAAACCGGGCCCGGAGGTTTCGGTGAACCGTCCACGCCGGGTTCCCGAGTCAACACGGAATGGCTGACTCCGGATATCTGGCTCCGCCGGATCGTGGACCTCGACGCAGTCCCCGAGAATCCCGCCCTGCTGATTCATCATGATGAAGAGGCCGAGGTCTTTATCAACGGTCAGAAGGTCGCGGCTGTTGAACGCTGGGTCACGGAATACAAGGTGTTGCCGCTGTCCGATGATGCGCGCAACGCCCTGAAGTCCGGAGAAAATCTGCTCGCCGTTCATTGCCATCAGAACGGCGGTGGCCAGTTCATCGACGTCCATCTTATTGATGCAGACACCATTCCGGAATTGCCCGCCCCTGCCGGCAAGGCGGAGCCGTACAAGACCGATCTGATCACTGAATGGGGCAGTCGCGTCACGCCCGAAAACGCCTGGCGGGAATACCCGCGCCCACAGTTGGTGCGATCCGACTGGACCAATCTCAACGGCCAGTGGGACTATGCCGTCACACCTCGCGATCAGGTGGTTCCGCCGGCCGAATGGTCCGGGAAAATCCTCGTCCCGTTTGCCATTGAGTCCCGCCTGTCCGGCGTTCAGAAACATCTTCAGCCCGGCGAAGCTTTGTGGTATCACCGGTCATTTGATGTGAAGAAGTCCGGTGCCAGAAGACTGCTGCTCAACTTTGAAGCAGTTGACTATCGCTGCCGTGTGACCGTCAACGGCAAAGACGCGGGCGACCACATCGGCGGAAATCTGCCGTTCTCGCTCGACATCACCGAAGCGATCCGTGACGGCAAAAACGAACTGATTGTCCGCGTTGAAGATTCCACTGACGGCGCGCAGCTGCGCGGGAAACAGCACCTGCGGAAGATGTTGTCGATGAACAGCAGCACGTCCTGGCCCTGCTCGTCGCGGAAGTACTCGGCCATCGTGACACCGGTCAGGCCGACGCGCAGGCGGGCGCCCGGCGGCTCGTTCATCTGGCCGAACACCATCGTCGACTTGGCAAGCACGCCCGACTCGGTCATCTCGAGGTACAGGTCGTTGCCCTCGCGCGTGCGCTCGCCGACGCCGGCGAACACCGAGAAGCCGCCGTGCTCGGTCGCGATGTTCCGGATCAACTCCTGGATGAGCACCGTCTTGCCCACGCCGGCGCCGCCGACGAGGCCGATCTTGCCGCCACGCACGTAGGGCGCCATCAGGTCGACGACCTTGATGCCCGTCTCGAACACCGACGCGGTCGTCTCCATGTCCTCGAACTTCGGCGACAGGCGAT
>JANNGQ010000329.1:0-3595 GCA_031403975.1 Planctomycetota bacterium | reverse complement strand
AATTGTGAAATTCTTCTTTCCTCCTTTAAGCCGAGGCGACTGCGTGTCTATACTCTGCGCAGCCTAAATGACACTTTTGCGGGCACGGGATTGTCACCCTAAGAGCCTGTCCAGAAACTACTCCGTGTTTTTGGAGCGTGATTCTTTGTTACGGCCCAAAGGGCCAGCAGTTCAAATAGCCAGGGCCATCGGCCCTGGAAGCGAAAACAACGAGACGCCAAAGGCCCAACGGGCCGACAGTTCGATTCCGAATGATCGCACTTGACGGCGAATGGTCGGCCCGTTGGGCCTTTGTCGATCAATTGGCCTGGTTTCCTGGCCCGATGGGCCAGGCTATCAGAATGAATGGCCCTTTGGGCCGGAACAAAAGGAAAAGCAGTCAACTTGCCACATCCCACGAAGTTGATTCTGGACGGGTTCTTAGACTTCGGAGAATTCGTTGTAGCCGGATTCGTGAGAATTCGGACAGAACACGCCGCCCGCTTCCGAATTCTCACGAATGCGGCTACGGGGCAACGCCCCCTGTTCAACGGCGGACAGCATCAGTGCGACAACGGCATGTGGGTCACGCCAGGAATTCAGGAGATTCTTCATCTGAATGTCCGGACCCGGAAATCTCTCGGTGTAGCCAGGCTCGCGCGTAGGCCCAGAGTCGGTCGGCCGTGCGAGGTGAAATGCCAAGGGCTTCCGCCGCTTCGGGGATCGTCAACCCGACGAAATACCGCAGTTGAATCAACCGTGCGGCCTGCGGATCGGTCGCTGTCAGCCTGGTGAGAGCGTCGTCCAGAGCGATCAGGTCTTCCTGAATGTTGTGGGCGACAACAGGGATCTCCTTCATGTCCTTGCGATGGAAAGCAGCCCCGTGTTTCAATCGCAGACCTCGGCGGGCGTTCTCGACGAGTATTCGCCGCATGGCTTCCGCGGCGGCCGCAAAGAAGTGCCCGCGACTGTTCCATTTCTGAGCGTTCTCAACATCGACCAGCCGCACAAACGCCTCATGCACAAGTGCCGTCGCCTGCAGAGTCTGGTCGGGGCGTTCGTCCGACATTTTGGCCGCTGCAAGACGCCTCAATTCGTCGTACACCAGCGGCAGGAGCTGCTCTGCCGCCAGCGGGTCACCACGATCAATGGCAGTCAGTAACAGAGTGACTTCAGACATGACAGACCGATGGGCTCGCGGACGAGTGCGCCTCAGACAGCAGCGATTGGGCACGGATTTGTAATCCACGTCTGATCGGATTGCGAAGAGTCGCTCTGCCTGATCGACCTCAACGTGCAACGGCCCAGAAATCCGTCGGCGGATTTGTGCGAAACTGCATCCAGGTCCGCAGAATGGGGTGCAGAAATCCGATTGACGCGGCATGCAGCGAGTGTCGGTCTTCTGTCGGCTCGTCGCCGTCAAATCGCGGAGCTTTGCGAATCGTTCCGTACGGGCCGTAATACTCGTCACCCAGCACGGGATGTCCGAGTTGCGACAGATGCACCCGGATCTGATGATTGCGGCCGGTGAACAGCACACATTCCACCATCGCATATCCTTCGAACCGTTCGCAGACGGTCACCCGAGTCTTTGCCGGACGGGCAGCTTTGGCATCCGGGCTGGCCGACATCAGGACGCTGTTGCCTCCCGGACGATGTCCGATCGGCAATTCGATCAGCCGCGAATCGAAATCCGGCGAACCGGCCACGAGCGCGACGTACGACTTGGACAGCTTGCTCTGCTGAAAGTCGATCGACAGCAGCCGGTGCGACAGATGTTCCTTGGCCGTCAGAATGAGTCCGCTCGTCATCCGGTCAAGGCGATGGACAACGCCCGGCCGCAGCAGACCTCGGATCGGTGTCTGACGATCGAGGTGACCCTGCAGAACGTTTGACAGCGTTCCGTCCTGGAAATCTCCGACCGGATGCGCGACCAGTCCGGCGGGTTTATCCACCACGATGATCCAGGGGTCTTCATAAACGATCGACACCGGCATGTCACAAGGTTCGAGCAGCTTGTCCGGCGGCTCGACCAGTCGAATGGCCACGTGCTGTCCTGCAAACACTCGAGCCATTGCTTCGACCGTCTGATCGTCAACCCGCACCAGTCCAGCACAGACCATGCGATGCAGACGCCATGACGTGTAGTTCCGCAGATGTTTCGCGAGAAAGGAATCGACCCGGACGCCTGACAAATACGGTTCGACAATGCATTCCACAGTCAGCGGGAAAACGGACACGGAGTGAGAGCCATGACTCAATTGACGGACTTCCAGAGCGGTTGCCGGATCGTACCACTTGTCCTGAGCACCAGATAGACTTCCGACATTACGTAGGCTGCTTCTGAATTCTGCATTGGATTCCCGCGACATGGACGCCTGGCTCGTCGAGCAAGTGTATTCGCCGGAGCTTTTCGATGCCGCATCCAGAGCATGGCAGCAAGTGCTCAGTTCGCACATGCAGCGAGTTTGCGACGGTGATTCGCCCGTGCTCAACTGGACCGATCCGCAGACCGCGATCCGCGATGCGGAGTCCTGGCTGACGCAATCAGCGATCGGAGGCGATTCAACTCTGATCGAGCGATTGACAGCGATCCTGCGAAAGATGCTCAGTTCCGGGCAGAACCTGCATCATCCGCACTACATCGGCCACCAGGTTCCGGCGTCCGTACCGCTGGCGGGACTGTTTGATGCTGTGAGTTCAATCACCAATCAGGTGATGGCGATCTACGAAATGGGACCGTGGGCAACGGCGGTGGAGCACGCGTTGGTTCGAGCCCTGTGCGGCAAGATCGGATGGCTCCCGGATCATAGTTCCGGCCTGCTGACTCACGGCGGATCGCTGGCGAATCTGACTGCGCTGCTGACGGCACGAAATGTCTCTCTGCCCGGCAGCTGGGAAACCGGCATCCCGTCCGGCGCCGCTTTGGTGACGCATGCAGATGCTCATTACTGCGTGACCCGGTCTGCCGGCATTCTGGGTCTGGGATCAAGACAGGTTGTCAAAGTGGCGCTGGATGAGCACCGCCGCATGGACCCTCGGGATCTGGATTCCGTGCTCCGTCGCCTTACGGCAGACGGTTGCCGAGTGATGGCCGTTTCCGCGTGTGCCTGTGCGACTCCGACAGGCGCGTTTGATCGGCTGGAAGAAATCGCGGATATCTGCCGGAAGCACTCGGTCTGGCTGCATGTCGACGCAGCTCATGGAGGCGGATTGCTGATGAGCCGCCGTTACCGGGCGCGACTGGCCGGGATTGAACGTGCCGACAGTGTGGTCTGGGATGCTCACAAGATGCTGTTTGTGCCGGCACTCTGCGCGGCCGTACTGTATCGCAATCATGAACATCGCTTCGAAACCTTTCGCCAGAATGCACCTTACCTGTTTGATCCGTCGATGCCCGGCATGGCCGATATCGACAGCGGAATGAGAACTGTCGAATGTACAAAACGAGCAACCGGGTTCGGCCTGTGGGGACTCTGGTCACTGATGGTCGCGGGGTGCTCAGCGTATCGAACCATATCGGTGACGAAGTCCGGCGGAACGCAGCTGTCGGCATCCAGCACGACGAAGTACTTGAAGGCCGCGCCGTAGAGCTCGAGCCAGTGATTGAGATTGC
>JANNGQ010000328.1:0-4808 GCA_031403975.1 Planctomycetota bacterium | reverse complement strand
CGGCGGCTGCGCGCTCACGCTCGAGTGCGGCCAGCACGCCGACCCGCAGGCGCCCGAGGTCGCCTACCGCGCGATCCGCACCCGCCCACTGTTGCCTTAGTCGCGATTCCCTGTGGGGCAGGCATCCAGCCTGCCTGGACTGGAAAAGACGCATGTGTTTTTGAATCGACAGGGCAGGCTGGAAGCCTGCCCCACGATAAAACCGACGGTCCCCCACGCTCGGGGGCGTCGTGATTGCATCGGCTCGGTGCGCATTCCTCGTTCCTCAATCCTCCTCGTCACTTCTTTTCCTCCCCGTCCTGTTCCCGCTTCTTTTTCATCGCCAGCAGGCGCGAGGTCGTGCCGCCGTCACTGGAAACGGGCGGAACAGGAACTGACGGCTCAGAGGATTTGATTTCCGTTTTCTCGGGCGCTGCCGACGATGGCCGTTGCGGTGTCTGACGCGCGACCATCGGACGACCGGTAGCCGGCTCTGAACGTGGCCCGGAAGTACTCGGGTCACGCTGACTGTTCAATGAATCGCGTACAGCGCCGGTGCGTGCCAGCAGTGCCCCCATGGTTCCCGTGGACTCTCGTCTGTCGCGACGGAAGAGATTCTTGACCCAGGCGAGATCCATCTGGACTCGTCGGATCGCCACATCCAGCGGCAGCAGGCAGGCGAGTACCATCAGATACCAGTCGAATATGGGGCGGCTGCTGCGTTTCGGTTTGCGGTCGCCAAAAATCTGATTCTTCAGATCTTCGGTACTGCCGTTCATGTCCAGTTCGACGCCGCCCGTCGCAGCCGCGATATCGCGCAGCACGATCGGGTTGGCCCGGAACCGCAGGTACTCGGGTGAGTACGACACAATGAACCCGGCGTAGGCGGTTTCGTTCCGAGTTCCATCGGTCGCACCGATCATGACCTGATAGCGGCCTTCGCCCTTCAGAGGCATGCTGGTCTGATAGCGTCGCGGAGCGATCTGACGAACCTGCTGAGACTGCTCGAAGCTGTTCGGACCGGTGACCGACACGTTGATATCCATCAGCGTCTCCTCCGGATGAAAATCTTCGACCACAACGACGCCTTCGTTACCGTTGACATAGGTATAAACCCGCATGTATTGCTCACGACGAGTTCTGCCGATGCGCGTCACCATCTGATTGACCAGTTGCTGATACTGATCCCAGCTGACCCAGTCTTTGCCCCACCGTTCGGTCAGATCGGATGTGAACGCTGCGGTGACTCCTAAGCCGTAGCGCCAGACCGCGAGGATCGGATCGGCTTCGGTTTCTCCGGAGGCGATTTCACTTTCCGTCGGTGGCGCGGCGAGCACAATCGCGGCTCGCGGATCCTCCTTCGGCGTCGTCAGCACGTAACCGTGCAGCGGCGGTGAGTCTTTGATGTCCCGGAGCATCGGATCGAGGCTGACCATCATCGGCACAAAATCACGGATCTGAAGCTGACTGCGTCGCAGCGTCTTGGCTTCCTTGATGAAAATCGACGGAAGCTGATTCGGATCGCTGGGGTAGTAAAACCTTCCGCCGGTCGTGCCTGCGATCTCTTCCAGAATTGTGACGTCGCCGTTATGCGGAAACACGGCGACCGTCGATACGGAAACCTGGTTGTCGATGAATTTGCCGAGCAGTTGCGGCGTCGGAGGAGATGCGTCGCCGTCGGAAATGATGATCATGTGCCGGCTGGCGGCGTCAGATTTTATCAGGGCATCGAACCCCATCTGCATCGTGGTGCCGAACGTGCCCATATCGCCGATTTCCGCGTTATTGATCAGCGGTACAAGTTCGGCGTACTTCGAAGCGGCTGTCAGTTCAAAGATCCAGTCATCTCCCGTCGACGTCTGCGCCAATGCGCCGACGAGGTCTTCTGAACTGAGTACCTGGATTGCCTTCTTCGAGATCCGCTTCGCCCAGCTGTTGCCCTGCGGGAATTCACAGGTGTGCAGAATGATGACCAGCGCACCCTTCGGCAGGATTTTCTTGTTGCTGATCTCCATCGAGATAGGCAGGGCATCGGCGATGACTGAACCCTGCCAGCCGCCCGGGCCGAAACTGTTCGGCCCGCCGACCATCATGAAACCCACTCCCAGATTCTTGATTGCGTCATGCATGGCCTGCATCTGCGTGCCCAGCAGAGAATCAGCGGCCACATCGGCGAAGATCACCGCGTCGAATGGCATCAGTTCCAGCGGGTCGAGCGGAAACTCCAGTGCGCTCAGGACGTCGACTTCACGCTCGCCCTGTTTCAGAGCCTGTTCCATCGGCTTCCATTCGGCCGGATTGCTCTGCGGATCTGTGACGATCAGCACACGACCCGGGCCGTCGAGATACAGATAGTTCTTGACCTCATTATTTTCCGGGCGGCTGTCGGCACCCGGAGCGACTTCGATCCTTGCCGCATACTCGTAGTATCCCGGCTGATCGACTTTGATCGGAATCGCATACCGGCTCTTGCCAGGCTCAAACTCAACTTCCTGCCGCGCGATCGTGTTCTCGCCTTCAGTCAGGACCAGTGTCCCCGAACCCTTCGCGATGGACGTCAGCACAATCGAAGCTTCGTAGGTTTCACCGAGCCTCACGAAACGCGGCAGGTCGAGCCGCTCCAGCAGGATTTCATGCGTATAGTTGTACTCAATCGGGGCGACATCGACCTGCACATCACGCGATTGCAGGTCGTCGACGATGTCTTTCAGCTGCCCGACGGTTTCTGTTCCGTCGCTCACAAGGACAATCCGTCCCAGGTGCTCTTCCGGCAGCATCGCAGCGCTCAGAGCCAGAGACTGTTCAAGGTTGGTCGCGTCCTGACTCACCTGTGAGTTGATATATTTTTCGAATGGAAACGATTCGCGGGGCGGATACTCCACCGCTGCTGTGCGACCGAAGACGACCAGTCCTGCCTGATCCGTGGATGGTTTTTCTGCGGCGGTGGCGGCAACCATGTCCATCGCCTGATTCTTGGCTTCGTTGACCGAATCGGACACATCGATGTTGTAGACCACGGCCACCACGTCGCTGGTTCGCACCGCACGCGGTTCGGCGAGCACCAGAATCAACAGCCCGCAGATCATCAGCCGCACAAAGCCGGCCCAGGCTCCCCGACGATACGGCAATCCTGCATGACCGGCCGCCTGCATCCACCAGATCCACGGCGCGACAAGCAGCAGCAGAAAGAACCAGGGGCGAGCGAATTCCAGCTCCCTCACAATTTCAAACGTCGGCCTGGGAATCCGAAACCAGCCGAAATCCCGAAACCTGCCGGTAAACGTCACAAGAAAGGTCGGGACGATCGAAAAACAAACCAGGGCCATGATGGCTGCGAAGGCCAGCAACGGAATCCCGGCCGGCCAGCGGACCGGACGATGCGGCGGCGGAACCAGCCGCGTCAAAAGTTTTTGCAGCCCGCTCATGGAGTCAGCTCCACCAGTCGATGGTTGCCGGTATCGGCGATCAGAATTCGTCCGTCGTTCAGCACGGTCAGATCCCAGGGTTGATAAAACTGATGAAGCCCTCGTCCCGGCTGGCCGTAGCGACCGACAATTGTGCCGTCCGGACGCATCACAGTCAGCCGAGCAGACTTGTTTTCAATGACATAGAGGAGATTGTCTTTGGTGACACGAATGTCGTACGGATACTCCAGCGGTCCGGATTTCTCTGGCAAACTGATGACTCGGACAAATTCCCCGTCTTCGCTGAACACCTGAATCCGGTTGTTGAAGGCATCGACCGCGTAGATCTGCCCTTCGTGCCACGCCATCCCGCTCGGTCGCTGGAATTCCCCGTCGCCGTCACCATGCCGCCCGAATTCCAGAACGAACGTTCCATCGGGATGGAATTTCTGAATCCGCTGCATGTCCCCATACTCGCCGACATACAGAAACCCCTGCGGATCCTGGGCTATCGACACTGGAAATACGAACTGACATCGGCCGGTTCCCTGAGTTCCGAACATATGGCTCACCGAGCCGTCCGGATCAAAAATGACAACTCGATGATAATGAGTGTCGGCGACCGCGATGCGACCGTCGAGCATCTTCCAGATGCCTTCCGGTTTACCCGCCGCAAACTCCGGCATCTCCCACTGCCGAGTCAGCTTGCCCCGACGGTCATAAACAAGAACCCGCCCGGCATCATCGAGCACAAACACGTTGTCATGCTCGTCAGAGTAAAGCCCCCGTGGAGCTGGAAGAAAGCGACCAGACGAAGGAACCTTCCACGTGTCAAACTTCGCGATCGGGAATTCCGGATCTGTCGTGCTCACGCCGCAGCCGGCGAGGAGGAGGAAAAAAAGCGGAAAGCGGAAAGCGGAAAGCCGCGCGCGCAGTCCCTTCTCCCTCGAGATCGGGGGAGCGGTTTTCGCTGCGTCGGCATGTTGAGTTGCCGACGCCGGCCGAAGGTCGGATGAGGGGGTTTGACGCGCGCTGTGTCCAGAGCACGTCGGTTCGGATTGCAACGCCGTTGAAGATTCGGCGTTCCCCCTCACCCTAGCCCTCTCCCCCGGTGGCGAGCGTGTTGACGTGGCGAGTCGTTCGACGGGGGAGAGGGGACAGAAACGGCAGTCGGCGCTCCTCGTCCCTTCTCCCCCGAGATCGGGGGAGAAGGTGGCCGCAGGCCGGATGAGGGGGCTTGACGCATACGGCTCTGCCTCGTCAGTGGTTGATGTATTGGCAAAACATTTATTCCCCCTCACCCTGGCCCTCTCCCCCGTTGGCGAGAGTACTCACATGGCAGGTTGTTCGACGGGGGAGAGGGGACAACGCAGCGGTGAACGCCCCGAAACAGGTTGCGTAGATTTGAATTGTACAACTCAGTGG
>JANNGQ010000327.1:0-2115 GCA_031403975.1 Planctomycetota bacterium | reverse complement strand
TGTTTTGGTAACTGTCCCGATCCTGGAACAAGCATCGCTTACTGCTACTGGGCGGTGAGCGGCGTTCATGTCCAAGATGTAAACTGCTACCATAGCTCCGCCGATTCAAATACTGTCGGTGAATGCGTCCCCAAACCACCCCCCATTCCGTGACGCCGCTCGCCTTCATACCTATTACACGCCGCCGGGGCGACGACAATCTAATGGATTGGATATTCGTCTTCCAGTCGGCGTGTATTATGACTCACATATGTGGCTCAAGAACATTGTCATTCGACTGTTGGAGGGATCGCGACAATGGGAGTGCAACAGAATTCTATTCGCATGCATGGATCGTATCGCCGCGGATTCACGGTGGTGGAGCTGGTTGTGACCCTATCGATCATCGGATTGCTGGTGTCGCTCCTCGCACCCGCCGTCCAGAATGCGAGGGAGTCGGCTAGACGAATCGCCTGCCAGTCGAACTTGCGGCAAATGGCTCTTGCCGTGCATCAGTATGAGTCAGTTTATCGCTGCTTGCCACTTGCAGCAATTCCTTCAGGAGTCGCGACCTGGGATGTGCAGGGGCTGAGATTCAATGCTCTGTTGCTGCCGTTTCTTGAACAGCCGTCGATCGCGGAATCGCTCAAGACGCGCGACACCAGATCGCTGCTTACTGCGTACCATTCTCAGTTCGGAGAACCAATTCCGGAAGGGACCGTGACGCTTCCCATCATGCGATGCCCCTCGTCGACGTTGCCTTCACACGCAATTGAATTGCCAGCATCGTCTTCTAGAAGACTCCGGGAGGACGTCCGGGGTTATGCGAATGCGGACTATGTGGCGATGGGAGGGCCAGATGGTGCTTTCGGCATGTTTCCGCTGTTTGACAATTTCTATGTATTGATTCGTCGCATGGCCGATGTCACGGATGGCCTGTCAAATACGATTGCGATCGGAGAACATTGTTATCCAGGCAAAACCGGCACGGAGTTTCCGATCTGGATTGCCGCGTACGGCTTTCGAAGCGACAGTAACTACATCAATTCACATTTTCCGATCAACTGCGTGGACACGTTCTCTGGCAACTTCTGGTCCACAGCCCGAGGTAGTGACTGCGCTCTCAGTTTTCATCCCGGCGTGAGCCAATTCGCATTTGGCGACGGGGCCGTGCGTCCGGTATCAGAGAATGTTGACGCGATCGTCTATCTGCGACTCGGGGCGATTGCTGATGGTGAGGCTATAGCGTCGGAATTCTGAGTGCAATTCAGCCGATGTACTCTTCATGAGATCCTACGGCTGCACCGGCAGCGTCTCGCCCGCCGGTTTCCAAAGACCAAGGTCATACCGCTTCCAGAATTCTTCCGCTGAAAGCTCGTCGTCGATAGATGTCTGAATCAGAACCAGGCTCGTCATGGTTCGAAGTGTTTCCATTCCTGTGCGAATGCGTCCGGGCGAGAGAACCAGTCGTTCCAGTCGCAGATCCTGCAGTGGAGTGACATCTGCGATCGGCGTGTCGGCAATGTTCAGTCGCCGCAACGTCGTCTGCCGGGAGAGTGACTCCAGGCTGCTGATTTCCGTGCGTTCGATGTCGAGACTGACAAGCGTACCGACCGGCAGGCCGGACAGGTCCGTGACCTTGCTGCCGGTCAGCCACAACGTTTTCAGCGGCATGCCGTTCAGCAGCGACAGGTCCGAGAACGGCCTGTTCAGCACGTTCAACTGTGCCAGCGGCATCCCGGCGATCACAGAGAAATCTTCAACATTCGTGTTCTGCAGTTTCAGAATCTCCAGCGGCATTCCTTTGAGCACACTGATGTCGCTGACTGGTGTATTCTCCAGCACGAGCGTTTTCAGCTTCTTCCCTGCCAGCGGCGAAAGATCGGTGACCTGAGTGAACCCCAGATCCAGACCTCGCAGCGGCATGTCTTTCAATGCTTCGATTGATCGAGCTCCGGATCGGAAAAGGTTGGCTTCGACAATGTCATTGCCCGATATCAGAAATGTCGCCAGCTCATTGCAGTTCAGCTTCCGCCGCAGTTCCTCCGGAGTCATCCTGTCGGTTGTCGAAACATCCGCCGCAGCGCGACGGGCATGCTCCGCGGCGGTCATGCCCGAGGGTTCTTCTGAGCAGCC
>JANNGQ010000326.1:0-7999 GCA_031403975.1 Planctomycetota bacterium | reverse complement strand
AAGATCGCGGACCCGCAGGTAATCGCGAAAATCGGCGAGCAGTTCTTCCAGACTGGCGCGGCCCACGTTGGTCAGTTTGATCTCCGTTTCCTTCGACGTCGTCGCCGCGAGGCGGGATGATGGGGCGTTGTTTTTGATCGGGATGGGATTTATGGGAAGAAGGGGAACTATGACTTTCATCATTCCCATGCGATTCCTGCTTGTCGTTCATAGCAATCCCCTGATCGTGGCAAGCACTTCCGCACTCTCCAGATCCAGTGCCGCGATCTCGTCCATAATATCCTGCGGACTGCGATGGATGACTTCTTCGCCGCCGTCGGGGTTCTTCACGGACAGATCGAATGTGGGCAGGTTAGTAACCGGGGCTAGCGCCCAGCGGCCAATGTCCACGCTCCAGCTTTTCGGCGAGTCAGCGAAAGTCTCCTGCAACTTCACGAACTCAGCCAGGTCGTCGTCGTTCAGCGGATTGGTCTTGCCCGTGTTCCGGCCGGGGTCGAGTTGGTAGTATCAGACTTTTCGCGTCGGCGATCCTTTGTCGAAGAACAATACCACGGTTTTCACTCCGGCTCCCTGAAACGTGCCGCCGGGGCAGTCCAGTACGGTGTGCAGGTTGCAGCTTTCCAGCAGCAGTTTTCGAAGGCTCATGGAGGCGTTGTCGGTGTTCGACAGGAACGTGTTCTTAATCACGATCCCAGCCCGGCCGCCGGCTTTCAGGATCTTGATGAAGGGCTGCAGAAACAGGAACGCGGTTTCGCCCGTGCGGATCGGGAAGTTCTGCTGGACCTCTTTGCGTTCCTTGCCGCCAAATGGCGGATTGGCGACGACGATGTGGAAACGGTCTTTCTCCTGAATGTCGGCGAGGTTCTCGGTGAGCGTATTGGTGTGAATGATGTTCGGGGCTTCGATGCCGTGCAGGATCATGTTCATGATCGCGATGACATAGGCCAGCGATTTCTTTTCCTTGCCGTAGAACGTGCGTTCCTGCAGTGTCCGATCCTGTGCCGTCGTGCGTTTGGGATTGGTCCGCTTCAGGTATTCGAACGCCTCGCAGGGGAAGCCCGCTGAACCGACGGCGGGGTCGCAGATGGTTTCGCCGATTTTGGGGTTCACGACCGTGATGATGGCTCGAATGAGCGGTCGCGGGGTGTAGTACTCGCCGCCGTTCCGCCCGGCGTTGCCCATGTTTTTGATCTTGGCTTCGTACAGGTGCGACAGTTCATACTTTTCGGCCTGGGACTGGAAGCGAAGTTCGTCGATGTGGTCGATGATCTCGCGCAGGTTGTAGCCGCTCTGGATGCGGTTTTTGATCTCGCCGAAGATCTCGCCAATCTTGTATTCGATGGTGTTCGGCCCGGTGGCCTTCTGCTTGAAGGCGTGGAGGTACGGGAACAGCTTCTGATTGACGAAAGCGAGCAGGTCGTCGCCGCTGAGGGCGGTGTTGTGGTCATTCTTGCCGTCTTTGCCCTTCGGCGCTGCCCAGCTTTCCCACCGGTATGGCTTGTCGAGGATGTGGGTGTATTTCTTCCTGTCGAGTGCGGCTTCGGTGGCTTTGTCTCGTTCAAGGGCGTCGAGGTATTTCAGGAACAACAGCCAGGAGGTCTGTTCGGTGTAGTCCAGTTCGCTGGTGCATCCAGCGTCTTTCCACAGGACGTCGTCGATGTTCTTGAAGGCTTGTTCGAACATTCATTCCCGCCGTTGATCCGAGTTGAGTCCGCCAGCGTCTGCTGCTCGCGTCGCTGCGGACGTCCGCCAGCCCGGTTGTCGTTTTTTGGTTCCAGTGTCAGTCTCGATCGATACGACAGCCCGCCAACGATACCGCCCCAAGGGGGGAAGTTTCTACCAATCGCCGAAACGGGGCGCAATCAAGGGCACCGGGGAGAAATGGCAGGAACGTCTGCGGTTTGGGAATTCAGCCTCGGTTTATGTCGCTGATTCGCGTGGTTCGAACGCCCACGACGTTCGTCAGGCTGCTGCTTGAACTTTCAAAGGGCAGGTGATCCCCCATTTTGGTTGCCCTGCTGCTGCAATCAGTGCAGGGTCTTCCTGAATCAGCCGCCACTCCAGGCATCCACGAACAGCCGGGAGACCTGCCCGACAGATCATTCGCAGTGGGTTCAGGCCGGTCTTCAAAGTCCGGCAGGCGAGGCGTGTTTTGTCAGCAGCTGACAACGGACTACAATCGTCGCTGCAGTCGTTTCCATGACAGGACGTCTGTCGACCATTATCAGGCCGCGGTTCGCTCCGCTTCAGTCCGTTCCTGAAAGCTGCACGATGAATCAATCGATCACTGTCGGCCGTGCAATCACTTTGGCGGCGACTGATGCGCCAGCACCCAGGGAGGGTCTGCAATGGATCGACTTTCTTGGAGTGGGAATCTACCTCCTGGTGACCATGGTCATTGTGATCAGGTCATCGCGAAGGCAGTCAAACACCGGCGAGTTTTTTCTCGGCGGGCGTCGAATGCCGTGGATGGCGGTGGGATTGAGTGTGCTGGCGACACTGATGTCCAGCATCTCCTATATGGGTGTACCGGGCGAAATGATCAAAAACGGAGTTGCGATGTTCGCCCAGTATCTGGCTCTTCCACTTAGCATGACCGTGGTGCTGTTCGTGTGGATGCCTTTTTTCATGCGTCTGGAGTTTACGAGCGCCTATGAATATCTGGAGCGACGATTTGATGTTCGGACCCGCATCCTTGGAAGCCTGCTGTTTCTGTTGCTGCGGCTTGGGTGGATGTCGATGGTCACGTATGTCGGCTCACTGGCACTGACACAAATGGTGGGCACTCTGGTACCTGTGGAGGCGACTGATCCGGTCGCGAACTGGCTGGCTCCGTCCGGGGCGGCACCGATCCTGCTGCGTTCCTCGCTGTTGTACTGGATCATCGCGTGTGTTGGTCTGTCGGCAACGGTCTACGGCAGCATTGGCGGGTTCAGGGCGGCCATCTGGAATGACGTGTTACAGTCGCTGATGCTGTTTGGCGGGACCGTGGTGACGCTGGGATATGTGGTCTGGACAACGGGTACAGGTCCGATGGACTGGTGGAATATTGCCGCACAGAACTCGTTGACGCATACCAAACCCGTTCTGTTCAGTCTTGATCCCACAGTGCGGATGACCGTGTTTACGGCTGCTATGTTGAATTTCTTCTGGGTGATCTGCACACATGGATCCGATCAGATTGTCCTGCAGAGATATTTCTCGACGACATCTCTGTCTTCAGCGCGGCGGAGTTACATTCTGGCCGCATTCACTGATCTGACGATTGGCGTGCTGCTGGCATTTTGCGGGCTGGCCCTGCTGGCGTTCTATTTCCAGCACCCGACATATCTGCCGCAGGGTATTTTCGTGATTGAGGACGGCCAGACCGTAGTGAAACACGGCGATCGGGTGCTGCCGCATTTCTTTGCGCATCAACTGCCGGCCGGGATTGGAGGAGTGATTCTGGCCGTCCTGCTGTGCGATGCAATGCAGACTCTGGTCTCGGGAGTCAACAGCATCAGCGCCGTGTTTGCGAGCGACCTTTACGGCCGACTGGGTCTTGAACGTAAACGAAGGCTAAGCGACGTCGGGTTCGCCCGTTTCCTGTCAGTGGTTGTAGGACTGACGGTGACCGCGCTCGGGAGCGGTGTCGCGTATCTGGCTCAGTATTCCGGCCGGAACATCATCGACATGATGGCTCCGGCGTTCAACATGTTTCTGGGACCACTGGCGTCGCTGTTCCTGATCGGAATGTTCCTGAAGTGTGACGGTCGCGTCGTAAAAGTAGCGGTGTTGTGCAGCGTGCTGATTTCCTTTCTGTGGAGCTACTGGCAGATTCTCTTCGACACAAGCTATCAGCCGACGATTACTCTGACGACCGCCGTTCCCTATCTGTCGAGCTTTGTCATCGCAGCCTGCATCGGGTACTTCGTCAAAGCGCCGGCGGACTACGACGGCCTGGGATATACCTGGTCAGCCGTGATGCGACGACCCGTACCGAAACGGGAGGCATAATCCCCGACCGGCAACGACACGCAATGTTCGTGCTCGTCGCGACCTCCCACTTCTTCAGGCAGGCCTTCAGCTCGATTCCGGCTGATCTTCGAAGATCAGCGGCGTCGGCGAATTCGGAGGTGAGACTCGAAAGCGAACTCGTCCTTCCAGAACCTTTCGCATCAGGTCCCCGCAGATTTCCCCGCGCCATCCTTCCAACAAGCGCGGTGAGTCGGAGTGATCGCCGTTTCGCAGCGAACGGACGAGTTCCATCAGGTCTCGATTCGTACCGACCAGCGTCTGTGAAATATCCAGCTCCGCACAGACGTTCCCAAGTGCCAGTGCGAGCAGTTTGGAGATAACCTGTTCATCGGACGACGACTCTTCGCGACTCCGCGACCGCCGAGGCAGCTGATCATCCGGTATCCGGCCGGCTTCCTCGATCACCGCGACAATATCTTCCAGCCGCTTGCGGTACTCCGGGCGGTTCAAGTCTCGTGTGGCAAGGGCCTGCTGGACTGTCTTCGGCCTGCGACGTGCCAGATCAATCAGCAAGTCATCCCGCAGTATCCGTCGAGCCGGTCGATTGCGGAACGCCGCTTCTTCCTCCCGCCACTGAGCGAGTCTTTGAGCGACCGCCAGTTCGCGTCGTGGCAGCTTATGCATTCCCGGTATCCGATCCCACGGAGGCAGCTGTTCCTCTGCCAGAATGTCGTCACACATCCGGTCGAATTCCGACACGGCCCAGGGCAGCCGTCCGTGAGACTCCAGCCAGCGGCTCTGCCGACGCCATATCTCCAGTACATGCGAGACGTCGTCCAGGGCGTATTCGATCTGTTCTGCAGACAGCGGACGGCGAAGCCAGTCCGTTCGTGTCTGATCGCCGGCCACGTGTTTGTTGAGAACCCGTTCCACGATCGCCGAGTATGAAAGTGGATAGCTCCGGCCTCGCAGACCTTCAGCGATCTGGATATCCACAAGTCTGCGAGGTCTGAGGCCGCTCAACTGAATACAGTATCTGACTTCCGCCTGACCACCGTGGACGACGACTGTTGTCTCATCGTCCGCCATGATTTCCCACCAGGCCGACAGCGACGTGACGGCCTGAGGATCTACGGCAACGCAACGTTCTTCCGTGGAAAACTGCAGCAGTCCGAGTTCCGGTCGATATCCGACATCGGACACAAATTCCGTATCGAACGCTACCAGTCCGCAATGACGGATGTGGCTGCAGAGATCCTGAAAGTCTTCCAGGCTGGAAAGAATGTCGTGATTCATCCGGCAGTCCAGCTACTTCGGCTTCGCAATGACGCTGGCCGTCTGAATCGTCGCCGCCTGCGCCGGCTTGTCGTTTCGGTCGACTTGCAGAGCACCGATCTTCTTCACAACGTCCAGACTGGCGGCATCTGCCGTGCGACCGAACGCCGTGTACTGCCGGTCAAGGTGAGTATGTGTTCCCAGACAGATAAAGAACTGAGACCCGCCGGAGTTCGGATCGCCGGTCCGAGCCATCGACAGGACTCCTGCGACGTGCGGAGTTGCATTGAACTCGGCTTTGATCGTGTACCCGGGCCCGCCGGTTCCGGTCCCCAGCGGGCAGCCGCCCTGAATCATGAATCCGCTGATGATCCGGTGAAACGTGACACCGTTGTAATAGCCGATTTTCGTCAGGCCGATCATGTTCTCACAGTGTCCGGGTGCCAGTCCCGGCAGCAGGTCCAACAGGATCCGACCGTGATTCGTCACAAGTTCGATCTGATAGTCATTCTTATCAAATTTCACATCCTTGACGGCGGCGGAGACTTCGGGCTGGCGGTTTTTTGTCATCGTTGATTTCCTGATTTCTGCAGTATGGCATTGCGCTCAACGGCGAGCCGGCATTTTCCCGGGGATCTCGCGCCGGAACCGCGGAGTGTCAGAATTCTCTCATCAAACGCAAGTGACCGGCCATTTGGTCGAGCGACAAACCGAGAACTTCTCGGAACAAAGCATGCCACGCAGGATTTCCGGTTGCGCTGAAGATGTGTTCAGAGAATCGCCAGCGGATTTCGTTTTGACTCCAGAGTTCCTCTCGTGACCCCCACACGGTTCATGGCGTTCAATGTGCGCCAGACCTGTTCACCGGAGACTGCGCCATGGATGAGGCTCACATAGTTGTCGACCAGTCTGCTGATCTGATCCGGCGTTTCCCGAAGCAGCTCAATCCGAAATTGCTGTATCCCGCCCGCGATCAACTCCGGCACCACTTCTGCGGAACTCTGGGCGACCGCGTTAAAGAGTGTATTCCGGCAACCGACGTCCGCCACCAGCGGATGATCCACGCCGGTCCGATCCCGCAACTCCACTTCATGCGAATCGCACGGACGTCCGCAGTTTGTTTTGTTTGTTCCGGGAGACAGCATCGCACAAAACACACAGTGTTCCATATGGAACATCGGCATATGCTGATGAATGACAATTTCCAGCCATTGCGGCGGTACGGTCCGGACCAGCTCCAATAGCTGATCCCGGTTCAGATCGTACGACGGTGTCAGCCACGTCAGTCCCTGCTGCATCAGAAACGACGCTGTCAATTCGTTGGTCACGTTCAGTGAATAGTCTGCCGCCACCGGCAGACCGTTGTCACGAAAGAACGCCAGGCCGCTGAGATTGCGAATCAGAACGCCATCCGGCCGGGGCTTCAGCATAGCTCGAAACAATCCCATTTCGTCAGGCTTCTGAATCCGCAGTGTGGCCAACAGGATTGACTGACCGGATGAATGTGCGAGGTCGACGGCTTCACGGTATTCGCGAATGTCCTGAAAATCCGCGATCAGGCTGTCGATCTTCAACTCAGCGCAAAACCGGAGCTGCTCCAGAGTCCGGCACATCACACTCAGTCTCGGAATCTGAAGCCGCGGTGATCTTTCTGGAAGTTGCTGCCGCAGACGATCCAGCGCCGAGTCATGGCAGAGCCTGATCTCCGGCATCGGAAGTGATGAGTCGAGTTGCCCGAGCATCTTTTTCCGGATCGCACCCAGCACACTCAGTGGCAGCATCGGATGACCAACGATGTTCGCATCCAGCGAGTCAAGCCGATAGACCGTTGCTCCAAGCCTGGAGAGCTGCTCTTTGAGCAATTCATATGTCACCGGATGCTGACGCGCCACCTCCAGAATCTGCTCCGACTCGACACGGCATACGCTGCCATTATCCGCCGTTCCTTCGACGACCAGCGGGCGACCGGCTGCAGCACGCACCGTCAGTCTGAGTCCGACCCGACGCTGCGCATCGGCCGTTTCAAAGGTGCGCCGCAATTGCTGGTTCAGGCGCGGATCGTCGGTCTTCCAGACTCGCTGCCCGATGTTCAGTTTCTGAAGATCAATGTGGCTCCGATCAAACGTGAGGTCCACAAGCCCCTCGTCGACCGACTCTGCGACGGCAATTCCGTCCCGAAACACCTGGAACACGCGCCCGCCCTGTTCGTCACCGCTCGCACGATCACCGTCAAACACAACACCGTCACCGGCCATGACCGCGTATTCGAGGCGGATCGTGAGTCTGTCATTCATTCGTCTATGAATGCGTCCCAGCAAGACACCGCGCTTTGAGGAACTCGTCGCGGGAACCAGCATCTTGTGATCGCAGCCGTTCAGCCATCCCGGCGAGAAACCGCGTGAAAACGACTGTTCCATCTGCTGAATCTGTCGGCGACTGAACTCAACGGGCCGTCCAGCCATGGCGCCGTCGATGGCTTCGCGGTAGTGCTTTGTGATGTTGGCGACGTATTCCGGCGACTTCAGCCGGCCTTCGATCTTAAAGCAGCTCACGCCAGCGCTGATCAATTCCTGTGTCAACGGAAATGCCGCCAGATCCTGCGGACTGAGCAAATACTTCTGGTCCCCGTAATTCTGCAGTTCGCCAGTTCGAGCGCACCGAGGGCGGACGCCGGCAGTACAACGCCGCGACGTTCATCCTCGACAAGCGCACCACCGGATGGTGGGGCGGCCGCTTCAGCTACACCCTGAGCCGGACGGAAGACAAC
>JANNGQ010000325.1:0-2684 GCA_031403975.1 Planctomycetota bacterium | reverse complement strand
TCCTGTTCGGATCGAGACCTCGGCTCTTGGCAACCACGCATCTCTCGCTGGCGCTGTGGCGGTGGGTCTGACTGAGGAAACCCGGATCGCTGAAGCCGGCCCTGTGGTCTATGGGGCCGGACGGCGAGGACCAGGGCGGCGAAGGTGATGATATCAACAGCTGGACACCGCAGACCGCGGACGGCGGGAAGTAACATTATTGTTGTAGCCACGTTCCACTAATTAAGAAGCCCGGCATCTTGTAGATGCCGGGCTTCTGGTCCGTCAGGTTCAAGTCCATGACTCTTCACCGCACAAGTCGCAAGCAGCACGTTTCAACCGGCGGATTCTCGCTGCTGGAGCTGCTGATCGTGTTGGCCGTGCTGGTGACAATCACCGCGATCGCCGCGCCGAATCTGATGGACCGGGTTCGTGATGGTCAGGTGCAGGAAGCTGCGGAAACCGTACGCGAAGTCGTTGCCGAAACTCGTACATTTGCGATTGATGCGGGTGTCGACTATCACTTCAGATACGAGATCGGCGGGCAGTCGTTTGTGGCGATACCATCGGAGCGGGAACCCTCTTCGGGGAATTCGCTCGATTCTGACGGGCAGACGGCGGACTTCCGTGCATGGGCCAACGAAGTGTCCGACACCATCTTTCTGCGGAACAGCAACGACGACGAAAGCTCGGGCGTCGGAAGCCTCGAAGCGGCGGACTTCGGCAATCTTGCAAATGCCGGCGAGCTGGCTCAGAAGGTCTGGTCCGCACCGATCGTATTTCACTTCGATGGGACGGCGGAAGACAAATCGTTCCGTGTGATGGATGGAGATAAGCGCACATCGACTGTATCCGTACGTGGACTGACGGGCTCGGTTCGGATTTCCCCTGTGTTCATCATGGAGGAGAACCAGTGATGCGAGTTGCTGCAGTGTGTGTGGCAGGCTTCCAGCCTGCCGGATTCGCAGTTTGTGGGGCAGGCTTCCAGCCTGCCGGATTCATTGGAAAACAGGGTTTTGGGAGAAGCTCTGGCCGGCTGGAAGCCTGCCGCACGAGTCGCAGGACAGCTTGGTCCCCGGCTCGCAGCGGCCTGAGTCTGCTCGAAGTGCTGATCTCCGTGGCCATTTTCCTTGGTTCCCTGACGGCCATCATGCAGGTGCTCAACGTCGGCCAGCGGGCGGAAATGGCGACTCGGCTTCAGACGGAAGCCATTCTGAAGTGCGAAGCCAAGATGGCTGAGTTTATTTCCGGGATTGAGGAAGCCGTCAGTTCGCAGGGTGGCTCATTTGAAGACGATGAGACGGGCGACTGGAAATGGGAAGCGGAAGTCACAGATTCCGGAATCGTGAGTCTATTGATTGTGACAGTCAAGGTTGAGCACACGATCAGCGCCGAATCCGTCAACGCGGCGTTCACATTGTCTCGTTACATGCGCGATCCGCAGTTGTTCATAGATGCAGCGTTGTCGGAGACTGCCGAATGAGAGAATCGCACGACTGCTCAAATTCCCGTCGGCGGAGCGACGGGGCAACAGTAAAGCGCGGCTTCACACTGCTGGAACTGCTGATTGCCATCGGGCTGACGTCGATCCTGATGATTGCGTTGTTTTCCGCCATGGAAATCTATTTTAACCTGCAGCTGGACGGCCACGAAGAGATTACCCGACAACAGATTTCCCGCACACTTTTACGGCAGATGACTCGGGACATTCAGTCGGTCGTGTTTGTGAAGAAGGATACAACGGACGAAGAAGACAGCAGCTCGACGTCAGGTACATCCAGCGGAACATCTGGCGGGAGCAATTCCGGTTCCACAGGAGCATCGTCCGGCAGCACCGGGTCTACGGGTTCAACAGGCAGTGCAGCGAGTGGTGATGCATCCTCAGGCACAAGTGGCAGCGGGGCCTCGTCCGGAGCAGGTTCCGGGACTGGTAGTACGGCTTCGTCGTCAACCGGCGGCTCGCAATCCTCCGGCGGTTCGCAGTCCATGGACTCTACTTCCGCAGTGATGACAACGTACACCAACGGCATCGTGGGTACGGCAAACGATCTGCTGTTGTACGTCAGTCGTCCGGAGAAGAATCTGTCCTATGTGACGGCTCAGTCGCTGACATCCACGAAGGACCGTACCAGCGATCTTATGATCGTCCGCTACCTCATTGCTGACACGGCAGGCGGAGGCATCTCATCAGACATCGCCGATCAGTTTGCCGGGTCAGAAAACGGTGCCATCGGACTCGTTCGGATCACTGGCGATCTGTACGGCATGAGCACTGCCGTACAGGACGGTGCAGAGTCCGGTCAGACGCTTGTCGATCAGATTGATGCCAAAGAGGTTTCCAAGCTCGAGTTCCGGTATTTTGACGGTATCAACTGGCAGGAAACCTGGGACAGCACTTCGCTCAACCAGCTCCCGGCGGCAATCGAAATCGTCCTGACACTCCGCAACCTGCAGTCGTCCGGGACGGCCTTCGCAGATGATGAAGTGGACCCGTACGCGCTTGGCGAGACAACGCATCGCATGGTGGTCGCCATTCCGGTTGCTGAACCGTTTATCTCGGAGACGGCACTATGAACAATCGTCACGGTTCGCATCGAGGCTGTGATCTACTGTTGTCCAGCCGCTCCGCCGGCTGGAATCCTGCTGGATCGCATCTTGTGACAGGGGGTGATCGTAAACCGCGCAATTCCCGCCGACGGAGCGGC
>JANNGQ010000324.1:0-22951 GCA_031403975.1 Planctomycetota bacterium | reverse complement strand
GCCACCTTCTCCCCCTGCCAGGGGGAGAAGGGACTTCGCGAAACCGATGAAAACACGGCGATCAAGCCTTCACGGCAACAGGTTCTGCGAGGCGATAACCCCGCCTGCAGCGTTGCCCGCGTCGTGATTGCGGGAAAAGATCACTGGTCGGTGCCGCTGGAAGAGAGCAGAGCCGTTGCCAGAGCCAGCACATCGTCGTTCCGGCGGGCGGCCGCTTCCAGTGCATCCAGGCGTCCGGCGTCAACACAGAATGCCGTAAACGAGAAGCCACCAGGATCCTCCAGCCCGCTTACGAATTCCGCCGCGGCATCCAGAGCCATATTGACCCGATCGACCCGCTGGCCAAGATCCACAATGACGAATGCAATCATCCGCTTGTCGGCCAGCTCAGGTTCCTGCTGCAGTCGTGCCAAAAAGTACTGCATCGAATCATCGACGTCCTTCCCCGCCACAGCGCGGAGGAAGTGTCCGTTGGCCACGTAGTAATCATCGAACGGCACGTCGCTCGGATAACGCAGCTGTTCGGCCAGCTGACTTCCGTACTGACTCAATTCGATGGCCATCTGCAGTTCGGGGTCTCCGCGGTGGAGATGTCGTGCAAAACTGACGGTCGAATGCAAATGAGACACATCGATATGGTAACCACCGTCCGCAAAGAGTGATTCGCGACCGGCGATCAGTTCCCCCAGCGAAAGATCGGCCTTCAGAATCGGCTGACGACGCTCGATATCGCGGCGGACACTCTGCTGCAGATCAGAGTAGACATTGCGGACCATCATGGCGGCTGATTGACGCCGTTCCTCCGGCGTCATCTGAGTCATGATCTGACTCATCGATGTCACCGTGTTGCAGGTGCCGTGCGTCTTGAGCAGGAGCTTCAGTCCCTCGACGATATGCGCACCTTCGTAGAGTGCAAGATTCAGCAGTTCATCGAGCTGAGGTCCGGGCTCTGCGGACATTGCCGCAGCCTTCGCAACGATGGCCTGCCGCACAGGCTCCGTCTCATGAATCGTCCGAAAATAGGCCCATGCATCGGCCAGATGTCCGGCATCAAGGAACAACTGCCCGACATCCCGAGCTGCGTTTGTGTAGGCCTCACGGAATGCAGTGTCATGCTGCAGCGGAATATTCTTCAATGACGTTGGCTGCGTAATCGGCAGGCCGAGTTGACGGCGGATCCGGATCAGTTTCGCATCGAACAGTCGATGAAAATCCTTCTGCGCCAGCAGAGTGCGTTCGGCAGCGTCCAGCAGTGCTGTCGCCGCGTTGCCGGTCGACTGCTGCCGGCATTCGGATTCGAAGAGTTCAATGGAGGACATGGAAGTGAGGATTCGGGATTCAGAGTGCCGCGAGCAGGACGAGTTTGAAGCCTGACCAGCGCTGGACGACAGAAGAAAACCTGTCGCCGGGCGACAGGACTACATGATACGCAGGGAATCTAATGAGTCGCGCAGCCACCGGAGCCGCACCCGCCCGAACCACATCCGCCGCCGGACGCCTGAACGATGCCTTCTGCCGCCACGGGCTGGACGTGAACCACTCCAAACCCGGCGGCTGCCGCGAGCAGGGCCAGTCGAGTCGTCTCGGCCCCGCGATCATTCAGTACATACAGGATGAGCCGATCATCCAGAGTTCTCTCGATATCGACCAGCTCCAGCTGGAGCTTCCAGTGATCGGCGCGTTCCAGCCATTTCGGGAAACTGTCTTCGGCAAGCTGCGCGCTGGTGGAGGCCAGGCTGAAGTCCTCACTCGATGCAACTCTCTGAACGTCGCCCGTCCAGTTGACATCCCATTCGTCGACAGTTTTCTTCGGAGCCGGGAGCACCTGCAGCACGGTCGCCAGTTCTTCGCCACGATCGGTACTCACCACAACCGTCGCCTCCCGCAACAGCCTGTCTCCGAACGCAGCGAATCGCGCCACCTGCGGAACGCGTCCATAGCGTGCCAGCACGAGAAAATCCGGAACACGGTCGTCCAGTTCCGGAATGCTGTCGCAGATGATGCCTGCTGTTGGTGCAATCATGCGTAATTCAATGCCAGTTCTTCAATCAGGATTCGCATCAGTTGTCGTCCGCCGCGCACTTCCCCGCCACCGGGCCTGCCCCGGTGGCGTGGACTTTGCGCATTGACTGCCAGCGGCACGGCGCTAGCCGCCGGTTTTTCGCGGCTTTGTCACGAACAGACACCGGTGGCTAGCGCCATTCCGCTGACCAAGTCCCCGCCGTCGGGGCGGGCCCTATGGCGGCAGGATCCTACGCGGCAGGTTAGCATACGGATGGAATTCCGGTCAAAGAGCTTGCACGGCAAACTGCGACAATGAACAGCACTGAAGACTTCACCCCTTTGCTCGAACCCAAATGTTGCCAATCGTCCCTCGGCAACTGCACACAGCTTGAACTCGGGCCGGCACTCATCGACAATTGAGCAAGGTTCACGATCGCTGCAACGACGCTGTGAGTGTTTTGGCCCGATGATCTGAGTGAGGCCTGGTTCGATGACCCGACTTTGGCTGTACTTTGCCGTTCTGGTTGTGATCTCCGGGAACATCGCTTTGGTATCGGCTGGCGACGGCGTCGTGTATTCGACTCAGATTGCTCCTGTTCTCAGAACATACTGTGTCAGCTGTCATAGTCGGGTGGAAGCTCAGAACGGACTTTCGCTGCAGGCTCCGGATGACATTTTGAAGGGCAGCGAGAACGGAATTGTTCTGGATTTGAAGAACCCTGCCGACAGCCGTCTGCTCAGAGTGCTGACCGGCACCGGTGATGATCACATGCCGCCGTCGGACGAGCCGCAGCCTTCTGCGGAAGAGTTGACCCTGCTTACGAAATGGATCTCACAAGGGGCAGCATTCGACAGTCGGTTGGTCGTCATGCCCGACCTGCCCAAAGTCGCCATCACCTCTGCATTTGTTCGCCAGCCGGCGCTCACTATGGCGGTGACCGCCGATGGCAAGTCGGTCGTCCTCGGCAAGTACAAGTCTGTGGAACTGCGGAATACTGAAACCGGCACGGTATCCTGGTCGCACCGGATCCCGGACGGCAAGGTCGAGGACGTGCGACTGTCGGCAGACGAAAAGCGAGTACTTCTGGCAACCGGTACGCCGGGCCTCTCCGGGCGCGCTGTCGAAATGGTCATCGGCGAATCTGAAATCCGGAGAGAATTCTCCGGACATAACGATATGCTCTATGCTGCCGTCTGGTCTCCTGACGAGTCAGTGGTTGCGACCGCGGGATACGACCGAAGAATCATCCTGCACAGTGCTCACACAGGTGCGAAGCTGCGTGAATTGACCGGACACAACGGAGCGATCTTTGACCTTTGTTTCAGTCCGGATGGTTCGCTCCTCGCATCGGCGAGCGCGGATGCGACGATCAAGATCTGGGATGTCAGGAGTGGTGAGCGTTTCGATACGCTCGGTCAGCCGCAGTCGGAACAGTATGCGGTGCTGTTCAGCCCCGACGGCAGATTCATCTACGCTGCAGGATCGGACAGTCGCATTCGAAGCTGGCAATTGGTCTCGCGCACCGGGCCACAGATCAATCCGCTGCTCATCTCGCGATTCGCGCATGAAGGCTCGATCTCGTCCATGACGATGTCGCGCGATGGCAGATATCTTGCTACTGCTTCTGATACTGGTTCTATCAAGATCTGGGATGCCCTGGCTGTGTCTGAAGTGTCGGCTGACACATTGAGCAATGATCTGGTCAGCAGCCTGGCCTTTGACGACACAGGAGCACAGTTGGTCGTGGCAACGTCCCGTGGTGCAGAAAAACGTATCCCGCTGCCGGAACTCAAGGCAGTCGCCGGCAGCGCTTCACCAGACGCCGTAACAAGCGCAATGATCGAGACGGCCAGCCTTGCAATTCAGAGCTTTGCTGAAATCGAGCCGAACAACGATTTCGCTGCCGCTCAGACTGTTGTATTCCCTGCAACAATTACCGGGCTGATTGACGGTGCTGATGCTCTGAACGCGGACTGCGACATCTTTCGCTTCGATGCGAAGAAAGGTCAGCAGATGCTGCTGGAGGTCAAGGCCTCGCGCGACAACTCTCCGCTCGATTCCGCGATTGAGGTTCTCGACGGGCAGGGACAGCCCGTGCTGCAGGCTCAGCTGCAGGCCGTGCGAGATTCCTATTTCACGTTCCGCGGTAAAGATTCCGATACCAGCGATGATTTTCGAGTCTTCAACTGGCAGGAAATGGATTTGAACGAGTACCTCTACGCCGACGGCGAAGTAGTTAAGCTCTGGTTGTATCCGCGCGGCCCGGATTCGGGATACAAGGTTTATCCGGGATTCGGCAATCGCGAGACGTATTTCGGCACGACTCCCACATCTCATCCTCTGCAGGGGCCCGCGTTCATTGTGAATGCCTTTGCCGCTGATGCTCAGCTTCGTGACACCGGGCTTCCCGTCTTCAATGTCTATTATGAAAATGATGACGATTCGATGAGGCAATGGGGCCGCGATTCTCGTCTGGTGTTCACGCCGCCTGCGGACGGCACATTTGTTGTGCGGCTCAAGGACGCCCGCGGGTTTCAGGGAACCGACTACAAGTATCAGCTGTTGATCCGGTCACCTCAGCCGGATTTCACGGTGGCCCAGGGGGGCGAAGAGATCAGCATTCATCCGGGCACCGGTCGCGAATTATCGTTCACCACGACTCGCCTGGACGGCTACACAGGCCCGATCGAGATTTTTGCAGAGAATCTCCCAGCAGGGTTTTCACTGTCGGATCCGGTACTGATCCAGGACGAGCAGCGTCAGGCGTTTGCCATTCTGATCGCAGCTCCCGACGTTGCCCAGCCAGCCGATGATGCCGTTTCACAGATCCGTTTCAAAGCTCGGGCAACGATCGGAGGACATGAAGTTGTTCACGAGATTGGCGGCCTGAAGTCGATCAAGCTGCAGGAAAAGCCTAAGGTCCTCGTCAAGATTCTCTCTGACGAACTGCACACGGCCGGGACCGACCAGCACAGTGCAGAACTCACGGTCTGGGCCGGCGAGACAGTCCGTGCTTTCTTGAAAGTCGAACGGCAGGAACACAATGGACTTGTCGAATTCGGCAAAGAAGACAGTGGCCGCAACATGCCTCACGGTGTCTTCGTGGACAACATCGGACTCAACGGTCTGATGCTGCTCGACGGTCAGAACGAGCGTGAGTTCTTCATCACCACAGCGAAGTGGGTTCCCGAATCCAGCCGTCCGTTCTATCTTAAATCCAGCGTCGACGGGATCACTTCGATGCCCGTGATGCTCCATATCCGGCATCGAACATCAGTCACACGAAAGAGCGATGCTGCAGAGTAAGGACCGATCAAGGAATTGCTGTCGCTCAGCGGCAAATGCATAGAGCAACGTAATTGAAATGCGTCACCCTTGAATGCCTCCTCACATTCCCGGCGCGCCGGGACCACGTTCTCCCCCGAAGCAGTGGAGAAGGGACTCCTGACCACGAATAGAAAGGAATGGTCCTGACCAAATGGAAAGTGCTGTCACAACACTGCCCGTTTCCCGCAACGCATTCCTCCGCGGGCTTGCCTGCGGTGCCGGTTCGATTGCGCTCGCCCAGATGCTGGCGAGGGAATGCACGGTGGAGGCAGCAACACGTCCTGAGCGGAATGGCGGACTGCATCATCCTGCCAGGGTCAAACGGATCATTCAGCTGTTCATGAACGGCGGCGCGAGTCCGATGGATCTGTTCGACTACAAGCCGGAGCTGGAGCGGCTGCACGGACAGATGCTGGGGCCAAAGGAGAAGCCGGAAGGATTCACTGCGCCGGCGGGTGCGGTCATGAAGAGTCCGTTCACGTTTCAGCAGCACGGCGAATCCGGTCGATGGGTCAGCAGTCTGTTTCCTGAGCAGGCGAAACTCGTTGACGACATGGCCTTTCTGATGGCCATGACCTCGAAGACTAACGTCCACGGCCCGGGCAGTTACATGATGAACACCGGATTTCTCCTGCCGGGATTTCCGTGCATGGGTGCCTGGATTTCCTATGCCCTCGGAAGCCTGTCCGACAATCTGCCAAGCTTCGTCGTACTGCCTGATCCGCGCGGCCTGCCGTATAACTCAAAGGGGAATTTCAGCGCCGGATTCCTGCCCGCGAAACACCAGGGAACACTGATCAACGCACTGGCGGCTCAACCAGTTCCCGACCTGTTTGCTGATCCGAAGTATTCATTTGCCAACGGCAAGGCGGACAAGGACACATTGACGCTGCTCCAGGAACTCAATCGCCGCCATGCAGAGCTGCATTCGGATGATTCCCGCCTGGACGCTCGTATCGCGTCGTACGAAGTCGCCGCAAAAATGCAGTTAAGTGCTCCGGAGGTGTTCGACCTGAGCGGGGAAGCCGAGTCGACTCACCAGGATTATGGAACCGGCGATCCGGTAACCCAGGACTTCGGTCGCCGCTGTCTGCTGGCGAGGCGGATGATTGAGCGGGGAACTCGGTTTGTACAGGTCTGGAGCGGTCCTCAGGGAGCCGTCAACAACTGGGACAATCACGGCAGTATTCCCGGCGAACTTCCTCCGATCGCAGTCAGCGTCGACAAGCCGATCGCCGCATTATTGCGTGATCTCAAATCGCGCGGGCTGCTGGACGACACACTGCTGATCTGGTCCACCGAATTCGGCAGGACACCCTTTGCTCAGGGTGGTGTCGGACGGGATCACAACAGCGGGAGTTTTGTCACATGGCTGGCAGGAGCCGGAATCAAGTCGGGTGCGGCTCACGGTCGAAGTGATGACCTGGGTTACAAGGCTGTTGAAGGCGCTACGCCGTGTTACGATCTGCACGCGACAATTCTGCACTTGCTGGGCATCGATCACACACGCCTGACATATCGGCACAGCGGGATCGACCGTCGCCTGACCGACGTCCATGGCCATGTGGTGCATGATGTACTGATTTGACGCGACTCGCAGGATTCACGCCGCCGACAATGCTTCGCCGCCGTAGCCTTTGCGAATCGCTCGACGGGTCAGGAGGAGTTCTGTCACCAGAAAGAGCAGAAAGAGCGTCATCAGTACGGCCCACAGTTCCGTCATGCTCTCTGCGCCGTACATGCGTTTGCTGAGGTCGCTCAGATTTGACGCAAAGCGGACTCGGTCGTTCGTCGCGAGCCGGGCTTTGTCGTCCGCTGTCAGTTGTGTGAGATCGTCTTCCGCGTGGTTATAGTTGACGACAAAGGCATCGCGGCTGAGCTCCGTTTCGTCCGATACGGCTCTCATGCTGTAGATGCCCGGAACGAATGTCTCCGGAAGTACGCCCACCAATGCCTGCGCTTCCCGTGTGGCAGCAACCGGCTTCAGGATGTCCCCCGGAGTGATAAACTCAAACCCGACAGATTCTTCCGGGGGTGAAACGGCCGATTTCTGTTCAACGTCGACAGGGACAGCGTCCCCATCCGCCGACTTTGTCTCTGAATTCAGAATCCGGGCAATCAAAGGTTCTCCAAAGCTCACGTTGCGGTGACGACGAGCCGAGGCAAGATGAAACACAGCTTCGTGAAGGAACGGCACGAAATCCGACCGAGTCGGAAAATCGGACCAGCTCCGATCCAGCCCGGATGTCATCAGCAGTGCCAGTCCATCGCCGTATCTGGATTCGAGTAACAGCGGATCTCCTGTCTTCAGTTGAGCCAATACGATCGGCGGAGATCCCGTGAGTCGAGCGGGTTCGGTGGTCACTGATCCGTTCGTTTCCGAATCCATGTCGGCGAATGTGATTTTCGGCAGGCACCAGGCTGAGAATGACGCCTTCAGGAGACTGCGCCCTGGCGGCTTGCGGAACCGATCCATCCAGCCCGACTGAATACTGGCTTCCGAGACTCCGATGATCTCTTCCGACTGCGGAGGCGCTTCGCGTGTTCTGACGATCTGCACCGGAGCAAACAGGCCCGAGTCGGCAAAGCAGGACTTGAAAGATTCCGGAGTTGTTCCCGCCCCGCAGGCAACGAACGCTCCGTTGCCGCCGGCCACAAAGCTGGCAAGTGCCACGGCAGCATCCGGTGAGATAGCTGAGACATTACAGAACATCACGACGGCCACCGATTCGAAATCTTCCGCCCGCAATTCAGTCGCTTCCATGACTCGTGCCCGGACCCACGGTTGTCGGCCTTCCAGCGGAGCAAATGCCAGCTCGACGAAGAATGTACCGCGTTCCGACGGCGTCGCCGAAGGAGTTCCGTTGACCAGCAGCAGCGGCAGAGCGTCGGCGACATGGATCGCGACATGGCTGACATTATCGACGGCGATTGCATCGTCCTGCACCTCGGCTGCAACGCTGAGAACATGCGTTCCTTCCGGATGAATGGCGTGATCAAACTCCAGGACGGTTTCACTCCGCGCCGGGACTGACGGGTTCTGCGATTCGCCCGCCAGCGCCTGTCCGTCCAGCAGCAACCTTACAGGGATCTGTAACTCCTGATCGGAGTTGTTTCTGATGGCAACCTTGAGCCGGACCGGAAAGTCAGGCACCGTCATTTCCCTCGACAGCGATACTTGTCCGACGGAGACATTCCGCGTGATCGGTGCCAGATGCGGAGCGACGTCAACGACCCAGATTTTCGGCCGCACTGTCGGGAACTTCAGAAGATCATCGAATCGAGTCCATTCGGCATCGTTGTCTGATTTCCAGCCGTACTCCTGACGGTCGCTGAAGACAACAACATCTCGGGCCGAAGCGCTCGACCGACCGAGAATGGCGATCGCCTTTTCCACGGCAGCCAGCATCCCGCAGGCACCACCCGGCGGCGGAAGCTGACGGATCTGATTCTCCACAGCTTCGAAGTCCCGAAGCGGAGATTCGATCACGGGCATGGGCTGGTCGCGCGCATCAATCAGCGCGACACTGTCGTCGCCGCCGAGAGTCTTCAGAAACTCAGAGGCCCGGCGGATCGCATTCTGATGCACGGAATTCACTCCGTCCGAGCGCGACATGGAGTTTGAGCCGTCGATCACGATCACCACCGTGCGTGAACCTCCGGAACGGTATCCGCTGAGCCATCCGCCGGGAATCATGGGCCGCGTCACGGCCAACACGATCAACCCGATGAGTCCGATCCGGAGCAGCAGCAACAGCAGCTCTTCCAGCTTCAGCCGTCTCCGGGTCTTGCGAGACGGGTTGAGAAACTGCATGGCTCCCCATTCAACGATGTCGAACCTCCGCCGGCTCAGCAGATGAGCCATGATCGGCAGTGCAATGCCAGCCAAACCCAGCAGCAGCCAGGGATTCAGGAAGAACTGCAGCATAGTCAGTGCGTTTCCAGAATCGCCGTAGCGGAACTCGTGAGAGTTCCGGCCGGTCGGCCACCAACTGCCGGAAATCGGGGGATATGGGACCTGAGGCCCGCTGGAGACTTTTTCAACGGCCCGATCGACCGCGCAGGTTATGCGACTGGTTGGCGATTGTCATCAGACTCACTGCGAGACCTGAACGGCCTGTGCTGCCGCGGCATCCGCGGCAGCTTTTTGTGCTTCGGGCGACCCCGGCTGACCTGGCTGCGGTTGTCCGGGCTGCTGCGGATTCTGTGGAGCGGCCGGCTGCATCAGACTCCGCAGTCGTTCCTGGATCAGCGCGAGGTCAACGCTCTTGTCGACCTTGACGATCTGCACCACAGATGCCGAGTCGGCGGCCTTATCCAGCGATTCAATCATTTCGCCGATGGTTTCCATCAGGCTTCCGGCGGAAGACACGATCAGCGTATTGGACGAGTCATCGATGCCAATTGACAGAAGTCCCTTGAATCGAATGGGTTCTTCTTCATCCTCGTCAGAATCACTCGACGCTCCACGGCGAGGCAGAAATGTCACAAGCCCGCTGCTCGCGGCACGTTGTCCCTTGTCATCGGCTTCCAGAGCCTTGTCGTTGGAACTGAGCAGATCCCGAAAGACATCTTTCACGGCGGCAGCCACTGAGGAAGCCCGTGCGTGCTCCAGACGGAAGATTGTCGTGACCCGCATCGAACGAGTGTCAGACGGTTCCGGGACGTCATAAATGCCGATCAGATCTTCAATCGTCTCGAGCTGTTTCGCGTCCGCGTCCCGCACCAGAATTGTGCTCGTAAAGTTGTCGGAAATGAACTGTGGCTGTCGGCGTCTGGACAGACTGTGATTGCCCTTGGTCTTTTTCTGCGATGGCATGATTCCGTAGTATGGATCGTATTCAAAGCCGCTCTTCGTCTGTTCTTCGGACTTGAAGAAGTCCTTCAGATTCAAAGTCACCCACGATGGCGTTGCGTACTTCAGCCGAAACAGTTTATAGCTTCTTCGCGGCGCCGCGACCTGTGCCATCAATTGCTCGAACTCTGCCAGTGCCTCGGGATCGCGGCTGCTGGCGATAAGCTTGCCGTCGGGTGTCAGGGAAATTTTTACAGGCGATGAACCGTCGCTCGTGCGAGCGAATTCTTCCGGCTCGGGCATCGACTCCGGCACCGGCAGATCTTTCGGAGCGTCCTGACCGAGCTGTTTTCGCAGGCGCTCGATCAGCTTCTGGTCGATTACCGGTGGCGAATACTCAGGGGGAGCTTCATCAGCAGGAACTGTGTCACCAACTGCCTCAACGGCTGGAATCTCCGGCTCGGAAACGGCTGCCCCGCTGTCGCCGACGGGTGGCGTTGCCGCCGGATTTGTGACGATCTCAGCGGTCGGTTCGTCGGCCAGGGTTGTCAGGACAGGCGTAGATTCATGAACCACCGCCTCGCGGTGTGAACGGTGCGACTCAAGCAGTTCATCAAACGCAGCTGCCGAAGTCGCCTGAATCCTGGCGGAAGCGGACTTCCGGACTTTGACCAGCGAAGAGGGCGATTTGCCGACGTTGGTGACATCCGCATCGGACGCCGGTTTCTTTTTCAGGAGCTTCTCTTTGTCCGTGTCAGATGCTTGCGGAGAATCAGACGGCGACTCCGGCGGCGGGTCCGGAAGATCAAATTCCAGGGCGTTTCCGCGTCGCCAATATTGCTGCAGGCGTTGCTGAAGTCCCTGCAGATCTTCCTCCGTATCCACTTCGAACACTCGCATCCCGTTATCGGAAGCGTTTGGATCGGGAAGCTCTCCCAGTTTGACCAACAACATGCGAATTTCATCCATTTCCAGCGAGTTCGCATTCACGAGCAGCCGGTTGTGTTCAATGTCCGCTTCAATTTTGAAAGACGGCTCTTTGGTTTGCTGCTGCGACATTCCGTAATCGAAAAATCCGTAAAACCTCTGGCGACCCTGGTTCTCTTCCTCCTTGGGTTCTGTATCCATCAGGACGCGGATGGTGCCTGCGACATATTCGGCATCCAGTCGGCGCAGCGGAATCACTTCAAACTGCCGCGAGGATTGATCGAGCTTTTCAACGAGTGTCGAAATCGTCAAATGGTCAGCCAGAGTCGCCCAGGCAATGATCGAGCGTTTCTTCGTGTCGACCTTGAGGACTGTACCGGGGTCCATGTCACCTAACTGCTGAAGAAGATCGGCCAGAGTCTGCGGGTCGACCGTTTCCATCCGATAGATCTTCACCCGATTGATGTTCTGCAGCAGGCTCTTGCCTGGTTCGCCCGGCACGTCGATCTGCTCAACGGCTTTCTCGATGATAGCCATCTGGTCGGGAGCTGCCTGAGCCAGAATCATGTTCTCCCGCTGATTCAGCACGAGCCGCGTTTCAATCTCCTTCCGAGGGCCTCCGCCGGCACCTGGCTGTGCGGCCGCTGCAGCCTGCTGCATCGCCTGCTGCATCTGCTGCATCATCTGCATCACCATGTTGGGGTCCATGCCTCCTCCACCGCCCGCTCCGGGAGGTGCACCGGAATCCTGCAGTTTGAGCAGTTCTCTCAACAGGCGGATGACGTCTTCCGCACGGCGATGTTCCAGTCGAAATGCCCGGACGAGTCGTTCTTCTCCGTTGTCAGACTGTTCATTCTCCAGCAGTTCAAAGATATGACGCAGGCTGATCGCAGTGTCGATGACTTCCAGTCGGTTCGTGCGGCTGAGTTTGTGCATCTGCCCGGCGGAACTCAGCATCGGTTTCAGCTCTTCAACCGCCTCATCGGCAATCAGCCAGTCGAGATCAAATGAGACCTTGCAGATCGTATGATCCGGCAGGCCTGCCAGCATGTCAGGAGTGACTCGCTGCACGATGGCCGGGTTCAGTTCCTTCACCTTGACGATCGACATGACTTCGCCGCTGACGATCATCGTGAAGCCGCGAGTCAGCAGATGGCGATTGATCAGATCCCGAGCCTGCTCCATCGTGTAACTGCGCGTCGTGATGAGGTTGAGAGAATCGCCAGGCAGCTCTTGCCAGTCCAGAGACAGCGCGGACGCATCAGAAACCCACTGCAGCACAGCTTCCCACGGCTGTCCAACGATATTGAACGAGACCTCTCCGTCGGGGTTCTTGCGAATCTCCTGATCGATCGGTTGCGGAACGAATTTGTCCGCCGTCGGACGCTTGACGGAGTTCGTGGCTGCGGCTGCATCGGCTGCCGGAGTCGCCGGAGCACCGGGTTGGCCGGGCATCGGCGTCACACCATTTGCGGGAGGAGTCGCCGGAGGAGTCGCCGGCAGCTGTACGGGCGTGGCGACGGCCTGCCCAGCCTGCACAATGACCGGCGGCGTTGCCGAGACAACAACGTCTTCCTGTGCCGAGACGCCAATTCCTCCTGCCCCGGCGAGTGCGAAGGCTGATCCAAGGACAAAACGGCATGTATTCATCACGAAGCCGGTTCCTGATTGTGTGCCGATCACCAGTGAACTCCGAGTCGGTGCGTGGTCCGTGTCGCGGACAGCCAGTCGGCACCAAGCCACTAGCGCCTGACACTGTACGTTGCCGCCGTGACACTCAAACCGTCTGGTCACTCAAATTTGTCTGATCATTTTCACGTGAAGTGCCCCGAAAGCAATCTCAGACAGGCGAATTTTGCCCACCCTGACGTGCCTGAAGTCGACGGTGTAAGTATTTTGCGACAAAGATGTTGCAATGCATCTCGTGCGACAACAACGGTCCCACACTCGGAACTTCCTGACTCAGCCGTAAGGCGAATGCAGAAAATGCAGTGATTTTTGGGGTTCTGGAGATGAAGCGAATTCCCGCTGCGAGCGACTGCGCACCGTTGTACAGGCCAGGCGACCGTTGGAAGAGTCGCGATTCCTTGTCGGGCAGGTTTCCTGCCAGCCTGGACTGGACAAAAAACGTATGTGTTTTTCAATCAACGAGGCCGGCTGGAAGCCAGCTTCACGATAAAGAGGCTGGCTGGAAGTATGCCCCAGAATAAAACCGAAAGTCCCCCCAAGAGCGATCGTGTGGCAGCGCTACTTTTCAGCGACGGGCCCGGCTCTACAATTCGGGTCACCGCAATCCCGCAGAATCAGCAGACGCCGCTCAACCACTATGACCAGTCCACTTCCGATTGACGAAGTGCTCCCTCAGCTCACGGAAGTTTTGAAAGTCAGCAACTGTGTCGTACTTCGAGCGCCTGCAGGGGCCGGAAAGACGACCCGCGTCCCACCGGCGATCCTGAAGTGCGAGCTGGGTTCTTCCGGACAGATCGTGATGCTGGAACCTCGACGTATCGCCGCCCGCACGGCCGCCAGGCGAATGGCGTTCGAGCGGAATGAACGAGTTGGCCACACGATCGGCTACCGAGTCCGCTTTGAGGAATCTGTCAGCCGCGCGACACGGATTCTTGTGGTCACCGAGGGCGTACTCCTGCGACGGCTGCAGGATGATCCGTTCCTTGAAGGCACGAGCACAGTGATTTTCGACGAATTCCATGAGCGGCGACTCGACAGCGACCTGGCTCTGGGAATGGTCCGCCGAGTTCAGCAGACCGTCCGGCCCGACTTGCGGATCATCGCGATGTCCGCGACTCTCGATCCGACGGCCATCGCCAGGTATCTTGGAGATTGTCCCGTCGTCGAAAGCGAAAGCGAAGGCCGTCTGTTCCCGGTGAGGATCGAATACTTGCGGCGAGTCGAACGGCGGCACATGACAGAGTTGGCCGCGGAGGGAGTGGAGCGGGTTCTTCAGCAGACCGACGGCGACGTGCTGGTGTTCCTGCCGGGCGTGGGAGAGATCATGCAGACTCGCAATGGACTGGAACCGCTGGCTCGCCGGCACAATCTGGCAATCTTCACACTGTTCGGCGACATGCCGACAGACGAACAGGACCGAGTCCTCGCGCATTGCGAACAGCGAAAAGTGATCCTCTCGACAAACGTGGCTGAGACTTCTGTCACGATCGACGGTGTCACGGCGGTGGTCGATACCGGACTCGCGCGACAGATGCAGTTTGATGCGGACATCGGACTGGATCGTCTGGAACTCACACCGGTTTCGAAAGCCTCCACCGATCAGCGCACGGGACGAGCCGGCCGAACTCAGCCGGGCGTCTGTCTGAGATTATGGGAAGAGTCGGCTCAGCGGCGACGGCCCGATTTTGAATCTGCGGAACTGCATCGCGTCGATCTTTCGTCGGCAGTCCTGAGACTCTATGCATGGGGCGAAACCGAGATTGCTGCATTCCCGTGGTTTGAAGCTCCACCGAGAGCATCGATCGAACACGCGGAAACACTGCTGCGACGGCTTGGCGCGATCAACGACAGTGGAGTCACGGAGCTGGGCACCACGCTCGTGCGGTTTCCCGCGTCACCCCGAATCGCCCGGTTGCTCGTGGAGGCACATCGTCTCGGATGTCCTGACCGCGCAGCGCTGATGGCAGCAATGCTGTCCGAACGTGACCCGTTTCTGAGAGGCCCCCGAGAACCGCCTCCACGCGGCGCGCCGATCCGAACCGTTGCCGTCCACCGGTCACGATCAGATGTGCTCGACCGCCTGCACGCAGTGGAAGATTATCTCCGGACAGGGCAATCGCATTCACCGTGCGGCGAGATCAATCGCAACGCTGTGAAAACGGTCCTGCAGGCAGCTCAACAGCTTGGCTCGTTGCTCCGCGATGAAGTTGGTGCGTCGGAAGTCCCGAGAGTCGCGATCAACGAGCCTGCGTCCACCGTCCCTTCTCCCTCTGACCAGGGGGAGAAGGTGACCGATCCCGGCGCGCCGGGAGATGAGGGGGTTCGCTCCGGATTCAGCGATCCTGACGATTCACTGCTCCGCGCACTCGTCGCCGGGTTTCCGGATCGAGTCGCCCGACGTCGCGATGTGAGCAGTCATCAGGGACTGATGATCGGAGGCCGTGGAGTCCGGCTTGGGCCGCGTTCTGCCGTCTACAATTCCACGCTGTTTCTCTGCGTAGACATTGATGGTGCCGGTGTCGACGCGCTGGTACGGCAGGCGTCCGAAGTTCAGCGTGATTGGCTTCCCGCCGGCCTGATGCGAACCGATACCGAACTGTTCTTCCATCCGTCGCAGAAACAAGTTGTTGCACGAAGGCGATTGTATTTTGATGATCTCGTGCTGGAGGAAACACCGGCATCAATCAGTGACGCAGGGGCGGCTTCGAGTGTCCTGTTTAATGCGGCCCGCACTCAACTCAGTACTGTCATGCCGGCCGGTGACGAACCGTTCAACAGCTTCGTAATCAGAACTCGCTGTCTCGCAAAATGGATGCCGGAACTGGCATTGCCGCAGGTGGATGACGGACTGCTGCTGGACGTTCTCCGGGAACTCTGTCACGGCCGGAAGTCATTCTCCGAATTAAGATCCGCGCCCTGGCTGCCGACGCTGCAGTCGAAACTGAGTTTCTCGCTCGTGCAGACGATCGAACGGGAAGTTCCCGAACGAATGCCAGTCCCCAGCGGCAGCCGGATCAGGCTGGTTTATGAAGAAGATCGACCGCCCGTCATGCCTGTGCGGATTCAGGAAATCTTCGGAATGAAACAGACTCCGAAAGTCGCCGCTGGGCGAATCCCCGTACTGCTGCATTTGCTGGCTCCGAACATGCGGCCTCAGCAGGTCACCGGCGACCTGGCCAGTTTCTGGGCCAACACTTATGCGGGCGTCCGCAAAGAACTCAAACGCCGCTATCCGAAACACGCGTGGCCTGAGGATCCGCTCACGGCGGAGGCTGTCAGGAAAGGCTGAGCAGGCTTTCGCAGGTGCGGCCAACGCCGTGATAGATTTTGTAGCCGGATTCGTAAGAATTCGGGGGTGACTCCGTGACTCCGAATTCTCACGAATCCGGCTACAAACCCATTCCCTGTTGAGGTGCGGCATGTCGGCGGGCGGATGAGGATAGTGGCCGGCGTTGGTTCGGCCTGACTCATCCAACGACTGCAAGAGACGTTACTTGACCGCCCAGCGGCGGGACGACACGAAGGCGACGGCCAGGAACGCAGCAGCCATCACGAGGATGACACAGACTTCCTTTGCGATGGCCATCAATATGCTCTCGCCGGGAATGTAGTGCCAGAACACGTCCAGGAATCCGTCCATGGCCCAGGCATTGAACGCGACGCTCGACAGGTTCAGCACGAACTTCGGCATGATGAAGCGCGGCATCATACTGCCCCCGATGGCCGACATGATCAGAATGACAATTGCCGAGAGGCCTTCCAGTTGCTTTCGCGATTTGCACAGAGTGGCAAGCATCATGATGAATGCGGCGGAGGCCATCGAACTGACGAGCGCCATGACCGCACCGCCGATCAGCTGCGGGCCGTGCCAAAGGTCCAGCCCGAACACGATCGACGCGAATCCCAGCATCAGCCCGATCTGCATGACTCCCAACAGAACGTAAAACAGCCAGTGCGCGATCAGCAGCCGGAAAACCGTCAGGCCGCCGCTCAGCAATCGTTCCAGCGTCCCCTTTTCTTCATGTTCAAGCAGACTTGATGCCGCTCCGGACATCGAGAACATAATGAACATGACGGAGATCCCGGCTGCGTAATACGAAATCATGTTCTGACCGGTGATCTTACCGCTGTTCGAACTGGCTTCCGTGAACAGTTCACCGGCGGACGTCGACTGGATACGAACCAGGCCGTCGGACATGGACATCCGGTTCAATCCACCGGCCGCATTTGCGTCGCCAGTGACATCGGGTGCGTCGCTTCCGGTTTCCTGAGTCACCAGGGTTTTCAGAGTTGCAACGGCTGCCTCCTGCATTGGCGAAAACGCACCCCCGAACTGGCGAAACTGGTCGAGCCCCTGCGTAATCAGGATATCGGGGACAGATGTAAACGCAGAGGCCTGCAGAACTCCGGTCAACATCTGCTGAGCGATCGGATTAGACGAATCGTAAATCACTTCCACCGCGGCTCTGTCGCCTCCCGCACCAAACAGACCCACAGATTCCTCAAGCCCGTCCGGGAAAACAACAGCCGCCGCCGCCTTGCCGGTTTTCACGAGTTTCGCCGCGGCCATCCGGGAATCCTTCGGTGCTTCGCTGCCGTTCCGAGGTCCGTCCGGCAGCGATTCGACAGAAATCTGCTCCATCGTCCTGAGACTTTCAATCATTTTCGACGACACTCGGGACTTGTCGACGTCCACAACAATGACTTTGACTTTGCTGACTTCCGTCGCCCCGTTGTTGCCGCCGAAAATAACTGCGAAGACGGTGAACATTATGCAAGGAAGTGCAAACGTGAGACCCATCGCCATACGGTCGCGCAGGAGAGAAATCCATTGAGCTTTGATGAGTGCGAAGATCATGAATGATATCCGGACAGAATCGATGAAACACAGACGTTGCGGTCGGCTACGGTTGTCTCGCCGCTCCGGAGATCGTCCAGCTATTAAGATGAGATTCAATCGGGGCCTGCGTTTCAGGCCCGGAGGGCTGACACATCCTCTGCCGGGGCCGCGAGGCTCCGGTAGGTCGCCCAATGGTTCCTGAAGGCCCGAAGGGCCGACACATTGTCGTTCTTGCAAGTTCCATTGGATTGCGCAGGCTTGTGTCGGCCTTTCAGGCCTGGAGATCTTCCTGATCAATTCCGGTGGCTGCGCCACCGGCTGAAGTTGTGCCAGCCCTCCGGGCCTAAGACAAATTGAAAACCAACGCCACGCCGTACGATGTCAGTCGTCACACACCAATACCTTAAAAACTGGACGATCTTTCCGCCGACGGAGATTTCTAAGCATGACTTCAAATTCTGAAGACTCTTCGTAGGGCAGTCTGAAGCCCACCCTGCGACTTAGTGCGCCAACTGCAGAATTCCAGCCGGCGGAGTCCCGGCGCGCCGGGAGACAACAGTCGTCACTCCTCGCGCAGTTCATGCCCTGTGAAATGTAAGAACACTGACTGCAGTGTCGGGACCTCAATCGAGACATCCGTTACTTCGAGGCCCGCTTCTCGGAATTGCGTCAGTCGGAAAGTCAGATCCGAAGTGATACGGTCGACAGTAAACGTCGCCGAATGATCATCGCGCCGGTCAACGCCGGACGGAAGATCAGTGACTGTCCCGGCGTGCGTGAACACAACTCGCCGCCGCCGACCGACGCTGGCATCGAGAAGTTCGTCAAATGTGCCCGCGGCGATCGTGCGACCGTCGTCGATAATCACTATCCGCTCGCAGATCTGCTGAGCCTCATCCAGCTGATGAGTCGTCAGCACGATGGACACACCGCCCGCCTGAATCTGCTTCAGCATCTCCCAGATACGCTGACGGCTTTGAGGATCGACGCCGACCGTGGGTTCGTCAAGCAGAATGACATCCGGTTCGTGCAGGACTCCACAGGCAATGTTCAGACGTCGCTGCATGCCTCCGGAAAATCCGGAGACTGGTTCTTTTGCCCGATCAGAAAGCCCGGTCCAGTCCAGTGCCCAATCGATCCTCTTCCGAAGCCGTTCACGAGGCACCTCGAAAATGCGGCCGAATAGTTCCAGGTTCTCCCTTGCCGTCAGACTCTCGTAGATCGCGATGTTCTGCGGGATGATCCCCAGACGTGCAGATTCGGGAGTTTTCGCACCTGGGACGACGGGTCGGCCGTGCAGACGAATCTCACCCTGATTCAGCCTCAGCCGTCCGGCGATGGAACGGATCAGAGTCGTTTTGCCGGCTCCGTTGGGGCCCAGCAGTCCCAGGAACTCACTCTGACGGAGTTCGAATGACGCTCCGTTCAGAGCCTTGCGGTCTCCGAAGCGGCGTACCGCATTTTCAACAACGAGTGGTAAGTCGACAGGAATCTCATGTCCTCCAGTGAACACTTTCTGCCGCGAGTCCTGAGCGCCCGATGTCAGAAGCCTCAGAAACCCGGCTTTTTTGAAAAGCCGGGCTTCTCCACCGGTACCGTGTTGTTATGCAATGCCTCAGGATCTGAAGAGTCGGCACAGTCGCGAATGGTTGCGGCCGAATCAAGTCAACAGAGGACGATCGGCGAAAGATGTCTGACCATTTCCGGATGGTCGTTCCTGCCCCTCACGAAACAGTCCGAAACAGTTGTCAGCCTGCATTGAAACCTGCGTCCGTCCGTTCGCGGCATCAGCGAAATCGAATGGACAGGCCGGTCCCGACAAACAAATCTTCGGCTGCATCGTTGAGGCCCATTCCCGCCCGGACGTCCCACTGGATGTCGTCGGAGAGCAGAATCGTAAGACCTCCATTCGCATAGTGCTGCGTCTGCGTCGTTGCCGCACTGTGAGGAATCAGGACGAACCATTCAGTGTAGGCTCCGACGCGATCGTGAAGCGAGTACCCCAATGTCCAGGACTGTGCCCATTCCGTATTGGGCCCTCCGGTGCCACCATCGACGGCATGGTTGAATTGAGTGCTTCCGGCAGTGCTGAGAAAATCGTTTACGTCCCAGCCATAGAGCCAGTTGAGTCCCGGAAGCACTTTGTTTCCCGATAATCCATCGGCACCGGAAGGAACCGTCATTTGCGGGACCAGAGCCATCTCCGGCAAAATGCCCTCCTGCAGAGTCAGCCCGATTTTCGCTCCCAGGTAAAGATCTTCCATTCCGTCGACAGAGTCTCCGCCGGAAGATTCTCGCAGGAAGTTCTGCGCGAGCCGCAGTTCCAGCCAGTCGATCGGTGTGCCGTATCGGAACAGGGTCTCAGGAAGCGAGTGTGATTCCGTTGCCGCACCACCACTCTCATCCCGCGAAAATGTGTAGCCCATTTCCACCTGAAGGACACCCGCCCCGACCGTGGAACTGGCCTCCGTAAAGTCCGGGCGATCGGTCGTGATTGTTTGGGAAATTGCGGAGGCACTTTCATCGGACGCGTCAGAACCCCATTGGAGCAGCGTCGACACTTGCGGGCCACCGTCTGACATGACCCGGCTGATAAGCGTGTCAGCGTCCTGAAACGGAACGTTACCGTCCTGGGCGGGGCCAGCTTCTGTTGCAAGCAAACACAACAAAACACCCCACAGGGAGAGTTGAAACGGTTTTTGCAGACAGAGCATTGTACAGACCTGAATCAAACCCAACATGATCCGACGCATGCGTCAGACGACACGGATCGACGGCGCAACACTTTATCTGGGTTCGAATGTTCAGGCGTCGCCACGTGAGCCTGGAATGTAGCCAATGCTACATCTATCGACGTCGCAACACAGAGTGCAGGTGTTGACCAGCCATGCATCGCACGACGTGGCCCTGATCGGCAGGAATCGCTGAAGTTGTTCGCAATGCAGGCAGGTGATCGCTCTGCTCACTTCAGAGTTCGCGCGGAAATGAGGTGTCCAAGATGCCGTCGTTGCCTCACACGTCAATCCTCACACGTTTCGAACACTCCGCGATCCCGGTTCTTGCGGGACGTCATGGGATCGAAGATCTGGCCATTCATCGCGATCCAGACACCGGGGCCTGGTTGAGTCGTCACAACTCCGATCGCGACACCGACGTTAAAGATGGCATCGCTGTTGCGGAAGTTGGCGGGCTGCATGGCTCCGGTGAGCACGATACGTTTGCCGGAGATGCCGCGCAGCAGTCGCGCGGTTTCAATCATCGTATCGGTGCCATGAGTGATCACGATGCGGTCTTCAGGAGATTGCTCCACGGCGGCTCGCACGAGCAGACGATCATCGTCCGTCATGTCCAGGCTGTCCTTGCGCAGGATGGATTCGATCCGGTACGTAAACCCCAGCGGCAGTTCCTCCAGAATGCGAGCTACGCCGGGAGCCCCGACCTGATACTGGCTGAGCTGATCGAAGTAAACCTTGTCGATCGTGCCGCCGACGGTGATGAAACGGAGTTGCATGGCGGTGGAGACTGTGTTGGTTGTTGCAGTAGAAAAATGCGGCTGATGAGGAGCGAATCGCGAGTAATCGAGTGTTTTCCCGCCACCGGGCTCGCCCCGAATGGCGGGGACTTTGCGCCTTGACTTTCAGCGGAACGGCGCCAGCCGCCGGTTTCTGTTCGTAAAAATGCAGCAAATACACCGGCGGCTAGCGCCTTGCCGCTCACAGAAATCCCTAAGTCCACGCCATTGGGGACAGGCCCGGTGGCGGTTGGATAGAGTTCAGCGGAAGTTCACCACGGATGATAATCACCGGACCACGAATTCGCACGTTTGAGGCGATCCGTTACAGTCTCGCCCATGCCGCTGCTGAGCCTGAATAATCTGACGTTTACGTACTCGAAGCCGAATCTTCTCGAAAGCATCACGCTGCACATTGAACGTGGCGAGCGAATCGGGCTGGTGGGCAGAAACGGAGCCGGAAAATCGACTCTGATGAAATTAATCGCCGGCGACATGCGCCCTGACGACGGATCGGTTGATCTGCAGGCGAAAGCTGTCGTCGCACGGCTCGACCAGGATGTTCGCCAGGGCGGTACGAAGACGGCGTACGAAGTGGCCGCGGAAGGTTTCGGTCCGCTGGGCAGCGCGGTATCGGCTTACCGCAATCTCGGCCACAAACTCCATGAAGGCATCCCGCTGACAGACACGGAACTCAAGGCCTACGAAGACGCCACTCATCAGATTGCCGATGCCGATGAATGGTCAGCTGCAGACAGACTGGATGCGCTTCTGGCCGACATGCAGCTGCCGGCTGATGAACTTTTTACAGAGCTCTCCGCCGGTATGAAGCGGCGAGTTCTCCTCGCGGCCGCGATGATTCGCAACCCTGATATCCTGCTGCTGGATGAACCGACAAACCATCTCGACATTGATTCAATCGTCTGGCTGCAGGGCTTTCTGAAGCGGTTCAGCGGCACGTTGATCTTTGTGACTCACGACCGCGTGTTCCTTCAGGACATGGCCAGCCGAATCGTCGAAGTCGACCGCGGGCGAGTTCTCGACTGGACCTGCGACTACCAGACGTTTCTGAAGCGCCGCGACAATCTGCTGGCCGCCGAATCCGAAGAACAGGCTCAGTTTGACAAGAAACTGGCCGAAGAAGAACGCTGGATCCGTCAGGGTGTGAAGGCGCGCCGGACCCGGGCTGAAGGCCGCATCCGGGCACTTGAACAGATGCGTGCGGAGCGAGCGCAGCGCCGTCGAAAAGTCGGCACGGCGAAACTGCAGCTGCAGGAGGCCGAACGATCCGGAGCCCTTGTGGCGCGGCTGGAGAACGTAACGCACTCGTTCGGCGGTGATCCTGTCATCAGGAATTTCACAACGACGATTTTCCGCCGCGACCGCATCGGGATTATCGGTCCGAACGGTGCCGGCAAATCGACACTGCTCAGAATCCTGCTGGGGCAACTCACACCGACTTCCGGAAAAGTGCGGCTCGGGACAAATCTTGCTGTGGGGTATTTCGACCAGCTGCGGAATCAGCTGGATGAGGACACAACGGCCCGAGAGAACATCAGCGACGGGACCGATTTTCTGATCATTAACGATCAGAAGCGGCACATCATGGGTTTCCTGCAGGACTTTCTGTTCTCGCCGGAACGTGCTCATACGCTGGTACGGTTCCTCAGCGGCGGAGAACGCAATCGGCTGCTGCTGGCAAAAATGATGTCCAAGCCGGCGAACATCCTTGTCCTGGATGAGCCCACAAACGATCTAGACGCATAGTCGCTGGAGATGCTCGTTGACATGCTGCCGACTTTCAGCGGCACGTTGTTGCTGGTCAGTCACGTACGTGCGTTCCTGAATAACGTCGTG
>JANNGQ010000323.1:0-1915 GCA_031403975.1 Planctomycetota bacterium | reverse complement strand
TGCCCGACAAACTCTGTCAGATGGCCTTCATCAGCCCCGACAGCAGGCGTTCAACATCGTTAACGGTGTTGTATCCGTGCAGGGCAATCCGAATCCGGCCGGCGCTACACATCGTGTGGATGCCCGACATCAGCAATTCTTTATGGACCTGCTCAGCGTCCGAATGGCGGAAAGCGATGATCCCTGCAACGTGACCCTTGCGACGCGGTGTAATCAACTCGACCGGCAGTCGGGACAGTCCCTCCAGGCAGGCTTCAACCAGAGGATCAGCCGCGGCGGCTATCGCCGGGATTCCGATGCTGTTGATGTACTCGAGTCCGGCGCGGATTGCGTAAACGGCCGGGAAGTTCGGCATCCCGACCGTGAAACTGCCCGCGCCGGTCTGGCTGACGGCCGCTTCGAAGCGCTTCGCGCCGAAGGCATCCTGCAGATTGAACCAGCCGCCGGCAGGGACTGTCCAGGCATCGGATCGATGTGCCGGAACTCCCACAAGTCCGCCGCCGTGTGAAGCCAGAATCCACTTGTGAGTGCTGCTGATGATCAGGTCCGCATCGCGCAGATCCAGCGGAATTCGACCCAGCGCCTGAGTCACGTCCACAGCCAGCAAAGCCGGCGAATGAGCCCGCACTGCGGCGGAAACCTCCGCGACCGAGATCCGGAACCCATTGAAGAAGCTCACCAGAGAGGTGCTGACCAGCCGCGTCCTGGGACTCAGCAGCGGAATCAGATCCTCCACAATCAGGGCCCAGTCGCGGGCACGCCAGACCCGGACTGTGGCCGGACAATCCCTCTGCAGCCAGGGAGTAGCACCGGCGGGAAAGTCCAGGTCGTTGATAATGACTTCATCGCCGTGTTTCAGCCGCAGCGCCATGGCAGCGAGGTTGTATGCTTCCGATGAACACGAACAGATCGAAACCTCTGCTGCAGTCAGGCCATAGAATCCGGCAACACTTGCCTTAGCGGCCTCCCATTGAGCGAAGTGCGCCGCGCGGCCGTCCATTCCCGACTGTTTGTCCTGGAAGTACTGCTGCAGCGCCTCACCGACCGCGCGAGGAGGAATGCCTTCAGCGGCTGTGTTGAGATAAGTGATTCCGTTCAGTGAAGGAAAATCAAGTTTTCTCTGTGCAGGTGTCAGCATCATTCAGCTCCGGAAGTGAACTGGCCAGAAAATCGGTCTTCGGCGACACTCCTGTGGGGGCAGGCTTTCAGCCTGCCAGGAAAGGGCGAACGCCTGGCTTTTTGCAAGATCCCGGTCCCGGCGCGCCGGGAGAAGCCTGCCACACGTTGTCAGGGAACCGACATGCGACGACTGCTGCAGATCCCGATGCTGATTGCAGCACTGCTGCTGATCGGTGCGTTCGGCCTGCATCTGCTCACCGATCTGCCGCTCCTTGACTGCTTCTATCAGTGCGTGATTCTGTTGACAACCGTCGGCAGCCGGGAGCCGGACAATCTCACGTCCGGCACAATGATCTTCATCATGATCTATCTGACCTGCGGCATCGGCGTCGTGACTTACGGTGCGGTGCAATTTGGTCAACTGCTGCTGAATGCAGACCTGCAGTCAATGCTGGAGCGACGAAAAATGGAAAAGGACATCAGCAAACTCAGCAATCATTTCATCGTCTGCGGATTCGGTCGCATGGGGGCGACGCTGTGCGAGTACCTTGAAACTCGCAGGCAGCCGTTCGTCGTGATTGACGACAACCCCGCGGTTTTCGATGAAGACTTCCGAGCCCGCCACTGGAAGTACATTCCTGGTGATGCGTCTCAGGATGATGTGCTCACCAAAGCCGGTATCAGCAAGGCGCGTGGACTGACGACGGTACTGCCTACGGACGCGGACAATCTCTATGTCGTGCTCTCGGCCAGATTGCTTTGCCGAGATCTGCAGATCATCGCCCGAGCCAGTGAC
>JANNGQ010000322.1:0-2162 GCA_031403975.1 Planctomycetota bacterium | reverse complement strand
GACATCGCAGTGACCAGCTCTTCTGATTTAGCTTCGTAGTAACCCAGGTCGATGCTATTGTCATCGGCCTCCAGCTGGAGACGACGATTGTTGTCGGAGATTCTGGATAGGTTCGCCTGAGCCAACTGGATCAAGGCCAGCGTCGCAGGATCAAAATCTCCCAATTGCTCATATCCCACTGCCGACACCTTTTTGATCCATGTCGTCAACGAGTCTTCGTTCAGTTCGGAAACACGTGTCACTGCGTCTGACACATTTTCGAGAGCATTCGGAGCAGACAAATCCGGGTTCGCACTGGACGACGCAATTAGTGCCGTCGCACTGATTCCCGCTGCCAGAGCCGGATCCTCGATCACATTATCGGCTCCAGCATTTGCCGGGCTCTCGACCGATGGCACCGGGATTTCGGATAACTTCACTCGCTCTGCTTCCAATGCCGTCAACTGCTGCTGGATTTCTTTCTTCACAGCTGTCTTGCGCGCCGCGTTAGTCAATCCTTCCGCGATTTTCTCAGACTGTCGCTGCCGCCCCTCCAGAGTATCACGATAGGCTGCATTGCGGACGAATATCATTTCCTCGACCAACAGCTTCTGATCCCGCTCAATTCTGGTCTTCTGCCTCTTAGTCTGTTCCAGCAACGACTCCAGCTGGGTCTGACGATTGATCAGTCCCTGCAACGCCGCACTCTTTTTCACGTCACTGTCGCCATTCTTCTCCAGAGAGTCTCGCAGCCTCACTAGTTCTTTTCTGGCTAGCTCGAGTTCGGTAGTCGCCGAGACAAGTAATGAATTCACATAATCGGCATGCTTCCCTAGCGTGTCTTTCCGATGCTGTGTGATGGCCTTGATAAAGTCTTCGCCAATATCGTTCAGAGCCAACACTGCTTTATTTCTGTCTGGCAACTCCAGATCGACGCTGATCGTGGAGGAGTTAACGTTGGGTGTTACCTTCATGTATTGCGACAAATAGTTGATCGATTGCAGGCCGTGCTTCTCAATCACCGGTTGCAAAACCGCCGCCGATTTCAAGGTCGTCGCCGCCACGCTCGGATTGGGAGTGGTGTAGACGTCCTGACTGGTCAACGGCAATGCCTGTGCAGACAGGGTGAGGTGCGCAGTCGCAACAACCTCTTCAAATTCCGTGGCCACAACGTACGCCGCGACCCCACTGGCAATGGCTGAGAACAACAGCAGCGGCCATTGACGCCGCAAGGAAGGCAGCAGCAACGTCATGGGACTGCTGCCAGATGCGCCGTCAGGCCCGCTCGTCACCCCGGTTGAAATCCCGGTCGTCTCATCGATGCGTACGGCCCGAGTTCGCATTATCTGAAGATCTTTAGCAGCCACGTCTGTTTAACTTTCTGGATGGCCCAGGTTGTAAAACGAATTCAACGGTCAACAGGAGAAAAGTGCAGATTAATTCACAGAGGACAGGAACCGGATGAAAAACTCTCCCCGACGATCTTCCGATTGCCGCATGCACAATCGATACCGAAGATCAGGTTAACCGAAACACAGCCCGTTCCTTGCGCCGGAGGCCGGCTGGACGGAAAGCCTTCAAGCATGAGGATGATGACTCAGAACGGAACATTCAATACTTCGAATCGATTTCCGATGACGAACAACCGCAGGCCTCGTGTCGCCCGCCACTTGCTCAATTGTATCGATCTGACCTCATTTGACGCAGAAACACAACATTCCCGGATCCACATCCGGTGAGGCCCGTCCGGGATACCGATACGGGCCGGGTCCAGTTCCGTTCCGGATCAGTTCGAGCATCAGTCCTTGTTGCTGCGGATCACAGCCTTCGGGATTTCCAGGGAGCGAATCTTGCGATAAATTGTTGCCTGCGCCAAACCGAGGAAACTGGCCGCTGCATTGACGTTTCCGTCATGACGGTTCAGTGCTTCAATGATGAGTACTCTTTCGGCCGATTGCATACGAGTCAACTGACGATTACTCAGTTCGATCCGCACGTCCGATTCGGCGGCAGAACGCGAGTCCGAACTTTGAGAGTTCTGGTTCCGGCAAGCCACGCAAAAGCGCTCCGGGGCGACCGACTCTATGCCAATCACCGGACCGGTCGCCATAACGACCATTCGTTCGATCATGTTTTCCAGTTGCCGAATGTTGCCGGGCCACGGGCAGTTCAACAATTGCTGC
>JANNGQ010000321.1:0-3339 GCA_031403975.1 Planctomycetota bacterium | reverse complement strand
CCCTTACTACGGCCTCCACACCGACCAGGGGCGGCTCGGCACGGTTGTGGTGAGGCTGGTCGGTATCGACTCCGATTGGCTCGATTCCGACTGGCTCTATCCGGTCTTCGGAAGCCTCCTCGGGCGCCTCTCGCCGACGGGTCTCCCGGTCATTGTGGGTCTCGACAGACGCGCCTCGGAGGATCGGTTGAAGGCGCTTGGAGCGGGCGCCGCCTCGACCGGGGCGATCGCGATGTTCCACGCTGTCGGGGTAACTCCGGTTCGCCGGATGCCTGCAGCTCCTGTTCCGACAGTGCGAGTCGGGCGAGTGATGCGACTTTACGGACTTCTGTGATATCCAATTCTGTAGCTCCGTCGCAACAATTCCTGTAGCCGAAGTCGTGAGACTTCGGTCCAATTCCTGTAGCCGAAGTCGTGAGACTTCGGTCCGAACTCTCACGAGTCCGGTTCCGTCCTGAAACAGATTCGGGCTCTTTCCCAAGGCGTCGCACAACAATACGAGACCGGTGGAGAAGCCCGGCTTTTTTGAAAAAGCCGGGCTTCTGAGTCGCCGAATCCGGCAGTTCATTGTTGTGCAACACCTTAACTCTTCTTCTTTGTCTTCGACGCGACTTTTTTCTTTGCGGGATTGCTCGTGCGTTTTGCCGCAGCAGGCACAATCTTCTTTGCAGGTGTTTTCGCCGCCGTTTTCTTCTTTGCAGCCGGTCGGCCTCCGCTGCCTTTCGTCGAATCCCGTAGCGACTTGTAGAACTCAATGTACGCCTTTGCCGGAGATCGCCGGATGACTTCTCCAATCACGTTCAATGCGACATCATCGAGTTTCCTGAATCGGATGCAGCACTTGCCCATATCGAGTTTCTTGCCGGTCTTCGCCCACTCTTTCCGGAACCAGCTGTCCTCTTCACCCTGAGTGTAAACACACATGATGTGCAACGACATATAGTTCTTCTGCGATGAGAGGCACGCAAACGGCAGCGCCTGTTTCGGATTGCAGTGGTAGCCCTCTGGAAAGATCCGGTGTGGCACATAGTAACCGATCATCCCGTAGCTCATGCCCTCTTCATAGTCCTTGTCGAGGTTCGTCAGAATCACGTTGCGTACAGCGGAGATCGCTTCGCGGCGATCCGGCGGAAGTTCTGCCAGATACTGTCTGACGGTCGTGGCTTTGCTTTGCATGAGGAAATCCTGCACCGGGAACGCGGGACTGACAGGCTCAATCCGGATATCGTCGAACGGCGAAATTTTAAGCAGATTCCGGCATTCCGCCGTCCGGGAACGAAGAATTTACTGTGAATTTGAAAAGCTCATCTTCGTTCGAGCCGGGGCGGTCGATACCATCTCGCAGCTTTTCGGCTGTCTTTTTCGCGGAATCTGGTTTTCGTCGACGCTCGACGCACTCCGCGCTCATCGCTCTTGCCGGCTGCCGATTTCCCAGGGTGCGTTTTCATGTCTGTGGTTCTCTCCCCTTCCGTGTCTGACAGCCAGGGCGTGATGCGCCGGACGGATATCCGCAACATTGCGATCATCGCTCACGTCGACCACGGCAAGACTTCGCTGGTGGACTGCCTGATTAAACAGAGCGGCATGTTCCGTGAAAATCAGCACATGGGAACCTGCATTCTGGATTCGAACGATCTGGAACGGGAACGGGGCATCACGATCCTCGCCAAGAATATCGCCATGATGTGGGACGGTGTGCGGATCAACATTATTGATACTCCCGGCCACGCGGACTTTGGCGGCGAAGTGGAACGAGTGGTCAAGATGGCCGATGGGGCTCTGCTGGTCGTCGACGCATTCGAGGGGCCTCGCCCGCAGACTCGTTTCGTGCTGCAGAAGGCCCTTCAGAGCGGCCTGGCTCTGATGGTCGTGATCAACAAGATCGACCGGACTGACTGCCGACCTGATGAAGTTCTGTCGCAGACATTTGACCTGCTGGTGGAACTCGGTGCCGACGACAAGACGCTCGACTTCCCGTACATCTTCACGAGTGCTCGCGAAGGCTACGCCACACTTGATCACGAACGGAAGGGCGGCGACGTCCGACCTCTGCTCGAAATGATCATCGAAAGAATCCCTGGCCCGGTGATACGTCCTGACGATCCTCTGCAGCTGATGGTGACGTCCCTGGAATGGTCTCGCTACGTTGGCCGCATTGCAACCGGGAAAATCGCCGCGGGCCGCATTCGGACGGGTCAACAGATCGCTCTGATGCGTGCCGACGGTTCCAAGATCATGTCGAAGGTCGATCAGGTTCAGCTGTATGACAACCTTGGTCGCACCGATGCGGAAGAAGCAACTGCCGGCGACATCGTGGCTGTCATTGGTCTGCCCGATCCGGAGATCGGCGACACGATTGCAGATCCGCTCAACCCTGTGGCCTTGATACGCATTGCGGTTGACGAGCCCACGCTGTCGATGAAGTTCACGATCAACAGTTCACCGCTGGCCGGTCAGCATGGCAAGTTTGTAACCAGCCGTAATCTGCGGGACCGCTTGTTCCGCGAACTGAAATCCAACGTGGCTCTGCGAGTTGAAGAAACGGAAGACAAAGAATCCTTCGCCGTCTCAGGCCGGGGCGTTCTGCATCTGGCGGTGCTGATCGAGACCATGCGTCGCGAAGGATATGAACTGTCCGTCGGAAAGCCGGAAGTGATTGTCCGTGAGATTAACGGCAAGAAATGTGAGCCCTACGAACTGCTGGAGGTCGACGTGCCCAGCGCGGACCTCGGTCCCGTGATGGAGCTGGTGGGCTCACGCCGCGGTCAGACTCGGACGATGACCACAACGTCAACCGGTATGACGCACATGGAGTTCAGTATTCCTGCCCGGGGTCTGATCGGGATGCGTACAAAGATGCTGAATGCCACTCGCGGCGAAGCCATCATGCATCATCGGTTTGAAGATTACCGTCCGATCGAGGGAGAGATTCCTCATCGACTGAACGGCGTGTTGATCTCGCAGGACAGCGGCAAGACTGTGACCTATGCATTGTGGAAACTGCAGGATCGTGCAGACCTGTTCTGCCACGGCGGCGAAGACGTCTATGAAGGGATGATTGTGGGCGAGAATGCCCGCGATAACGACATGGTTGTGAATCCGATCCGCGAAAAGAAACTGACAAACATCCGTTCGGCAGGAGCGGAAGATGCCGTCCTGCTGCGTCCCAAGCGCGAACTGACTCTGGAGTCGGCTCTGGAATACATCGAGTGGGATGAATACGTTGAGGTGACTCCTCAGGTCATTCGGCTCCGGAAAGTGCTGCTCAAAGAAAACGAGCGCAAGCGCCAGCACCGCGGAAAAGCGTAGCAGCGGCGTATCAGTTCCACCGGACGGATC
>JANNGQ010000320.1:0-9521 GCA_031403975.1 Planctomycetota bacterium | reverse complement strand
CGAGAAACGTGGCGGCTGGAAGTGATCTCTGATCCCGACCATCCGGCAAAGATTGGCAAGCCGCTGACGAAAGCCGACGGCACGGCGCTCGATTTCGAAGCGTTGCTGAAGCTCGAGGAAACACATGCCGTGCGATTTCCAAAAGTCATGACGTGTCTGAATCTGGGGTGCCCGCTCGGGATGGGACTGTGGGAAGGCGTGCCGCTGCGGGATGTCGTGTGGCTGGCAGAACCGCGGGAAAACCTGCGGCGGGTTTTCTACAATGGCTTTCACAATAATGATCCGGGGCAGACGTTCCGCAGTTCCCTTCCGATCGGACGGATTCTGGAAGATCCCTTTGATCTTCCGCCCGTCATTCTGTGCTACAAACTCAACGGGCAATGGCTGGATTCCGAACGCGGCGGTCCGGTGCGCGTTGTGGTTCCGGAAGCTTATGGATTCAAGTCCGTGAAATGGCTGACTCATGTGGTGCTCACGAACCTCGCTCATGCCAATGACACATACGCTGAGCAGAACAACGACATCGACAGTCCGCTGAAGACATTCGCGGCATCGCTGGAAGTTCCGGAAAACGTCCGAGCCGGTGAAGCCATTCCTGTTTCGGGTTATGCCCAGGTCGGCACATCGGGCCTTTCGAAAGTACAGGTCGCCGTAGATCCTGTGACCGATCAGGACTCCGGCGACGATCCATACTTCACCGGAGCCTCCTGGTCCGATGCCGAGCTGCTCCCGCGTCCTCAACATTGGGGTGCAGTCGATGCAGGGCAGATTCCGACCGGGACTCACGGCTTCGGCGATTCCGGAGAACCTCGGCATTGGCCGATGCGGCTGACAAAGACGCATTGGGCGAAGCTCTTACCCGGACTACCCGCAGGTGAGTACGTTTTCCGATGTCGGACCATCGACGAACAAGGAATCGCCCAGCCGATGCCGCGCCCGTTCCGCAAGTCCGGGTTTGCCGGAATTGAATCGGTTGCGATTCATGTTGAGGGTTAAAGTCACCGCTGCCACTCACTTTGTGGAACAATTGTCGCCAATTGTTCATCCGGTCGCAGGCGGAACAGTTGAGACAACTGTTCTACCTCTGTCGGGCTGCAGCTTCTGCTGCCTGCTGGAACTGGTCCACGGGAATGACTCCCAGTGAATGTTCGACAGACTCTCCCGGTCCCAGCGTGAGCCGTCGCACTGGAAATGACATCGAAGAGCCATTCCCCGTGGGAAGGGAACGCTGCATCTGGATCACGCCGGGCGGAAGATAGTTCTGTTCGAACGTGCCGTCATTGGCGAATGCGGTTTCATAGATGCTGAAGCTGATTCCAGGCACGGGATTGCAGGAGAAGTGAATCTCCTGCAGATCCGCGGGTTCGTCGGCTGGGCGATCACCCGTGACGCGAGCCCAGGGCTGAAGCTGCATCGTCGGATCGGTGCGGAAGTCTCTGAGCGACTCAATGGCAAATCCATCCGGATGAGCTGCAGCGATGTAAAACTCATCGTCGTCCGGATACGTTGCGAAAGATCCGTCAGCCTCGGTAAACACGAGATGTTCTTCCAGGGGATTGCGATTGCGTCCCTCTTTCAGATAGACGCCGTTGATGTGCAGTTCCGGAAGCAGAAAGACTTCCACGTCCTTCATCGGCTGACCGGCGGCATTCAGAATGCTTCCCGACAGTTGTCGAGCTGGATCGAGGACCAGGTCCGCCTCAGACTGGATTCGGTCATACCGCTCGCCACTGCGAGGTGATAGAAATCCTATGCTCATGCCCTCGATTTTCTTTGCGTCATAGAGTTTCCTGTAGAGCTTCCACCGATGCTCCGACAATTCGTCCTGTCGGGGCAGACCACCGTTTGTTGAATAGAACTGAGGGAAAATCATCCCGTCCATTGCCGCCTCATCGAGAATCTGCTCAATCTGCTCCCAGGAAACAATTCGTCCTTCGTGCAGATTGACGTGTTTGGCGATGATGAACGTCACAACCTTCGGACGGATCGCCTTGTCTGACGGTGTCTCCTCTTCGGATTTCGTGTTCTCGGTTGCGGCGTCAGGCTTCTTTGACTCCTGGTCCTGCTGGCCGGTTGCTGATTGCTGTGTCGGCGAGGCATCGGTTTCCGGGTCCTGGATGGTGGGCACTCTCAGTGCGTGCTCGGTCGTTGCATCTGCCGTTCGAGCGCTCAGGGCCGTGCCCATGACGGCTACCAGGCAGCTCAGCGAGAGACTGTTCAAGATTGCCATTGATGCGTCCTGACACTGCGAAGTGAACAGACGGGCAACGGCAGTATCAGCCGCCATGCGTCAGCGTCCGGTTTTCCGAATTTATGCGGGCCAGCTCCCAACGGCTGATCACCAAAATAAACACGCGATCTTTTCTGACAACCTTACGGATTTCGCTTCAATTCGAGTTCATCGAGCATTCGACGGATCTCAGTAAGTTCTTCGTCGGTGACCTTCTTTGCCGAAAGAGCCTGCATGACCAGCTTGTCGGCAGAACCGCGAAACGCCGACGTCAGCAGATCCTTGACGAGTTGTTTCTGAGACTGCTCTTCCCGAATGGCCGCGGAGTAGACGTGCGAGCGATTCGACTCATCCCGAATCACCAGCCCCTTCTCGGCCATGATCTGCATCAGCTTTAACGTCCCCGTGTAACCCGCACTGCGAGTTTCGCTAAGGACCTCATGCACTGCCCTCACCGTGCTGGGACCCTTGCTCCAAAGGACTCGCAGGATGTGCAGTTCCGATTCCGTCGGTCGTGATGCCGCGCGTCCTGCCACGACGTCACCTCAGATGCTTTCTGTATTACGAACTATTCAGGAGTGTCTGCTAATGTACGAAGGTGATCGTACATTGGCAAGCGGAACAGACTCGGAAACGGCCGCTGCAGTTATTTCCGGGAATCTCTGTCGGCAAAGCGGCGTGTTTTGGAATGAACCATTCAGCGAGGACAGATTGGCTGCCTCGCCGCGATGTCTGTTCATTCTGAGAGGAGCATTGTCATGAAGTCCACAACGAAATCACTGGTCTGTGTGTCGGTCCTGTTTGCAATTCAGTCATTTGCGGTTGCCGCGGGTGCGGATGGGTTCGTCGTCGCGTACGAAACCAGGACGACGGGCTGCTCGAAATGTGTGTCCGAGGCGCCGGTTGTTGAACATCGGCTGCCGTCAAAAACCGCTGTCGAAGGTCCGAAGATGACGACTGAACTGAATTTGATAAGTGAACTGACGAATGCACAACGGACACACGCTGGACTGCCTCCACTTGTGGTTGATCCGACTCTGATGCAGTTGGCCGCTGAGCATTGCACGACTATGGCGAGGCTGAATCAGCTTTCGCATTCGATCCAGGGGCGATCATTCTCGATTCGGCTGCAGGAGTCCGGATATGCTTCCGCAAGTGCCGGGGAGAACATCGCGGAAGGTCAGTTGAACGGAGCAGAAGCCGTCCAGGATTGGATGCATTCACCAGGGCATCGGGCAAATCTCATGAATCGTGAGTACACTCACATCGGGGTCGCCATGATGACAAGCCAATCAGGACGGAGGTTCTATGTACAGGTGTTTGCCTGCCCCGCGTCAATCTCCCGTCAGGCATCCGTCTGTCGCGGACCTCAATGCCGCAATCGATTGCAGGTTAGTCAGTGAGTTCAAGTCAATTCCAGCACATCTCGTGGAGCAAGTCCGATGTCCTTGAACGTCAAATGTCCGTCGTGCAGAAAGACTCTGAAAGTCAAGGACACATTGGCCGGGAAAACCATCCGCTGCCCTGCCTGTCAGGCTCCTTGCCGTATCCCTGCTGACACGCCGACTGCAGCGCCGCAATTGCCGCGGGCAACTTCCGAAGCTCCGATGGCCGCTGAGGCACGTTCAGGGGCAGATGGAAACTCACCAGTCATCGGAGTCGAAAGTCCTCGGCCGGAAGTCGCACGACTCCAGCCACAGGGTCATGGACAACAGACCGATCGCCCGGGAAATCAGATCGGCCGATTTCAGATCCGCTCGGCGCTCGGTCAGGGAGGATTCGGCACCGTCTATCGCGCCTACGACCCGATCCTGGACCGTGAAGTGGCATTGAAAGTGCCACGGGTGTCCAGTCCGTCGGGAGAACGGTTGATCCTGGAAGCACGTGCAGCGGCGCCGTTGCGGCATCCCAACATTGTGGCCGTGTACGAAGCGGGTGCTGACGGCGATGAATTGTTTATTGCCGCGGAGTATGTGGAAGGTCAGACGCTGACGGAACGGATCTCCGGTAAAGCGATCGATCCGTCTCTTGCGGCCGAGTGGGCCAAGAGTCTGGCGGAAGCTCTGCAATATGCTCACCATGAGGGCGTCGTTCATCGTGATGTGAAACCACAGAACATCATGATCGGCCCGACGGACCGGGCACAGTTGATGGATTTCGGGCTGGCGGTTTCGCAGTCGCAGCAGGCTGGGACCGGAGTCGGAGCCGCTGCAGATTCAGAAGTCGCCGGGACGCCCGCATATATGTCGCCCGAGCAGGCTCGCGGAGACAGCACCGGGACTGGTCCAGCCAGTGACCAGTACAGTCTGGGTGCAGTGCTCTATGAATTGCTCACAGGGAAGCCTCCGTTTCGAGGCGGGCCTGATGTCGTCGCGACGGTCGCTGCCGAAACAAAGCCTCCGGCACCGCGATCCCTGGTGCTGACGATTCCTCGCGATCTCGAAGCCATTTGTCTGAAAGCGATGACACCGCAGCCAGGGCGTCGCTATGCCAGTTGTCGTGCGTTGAGCGAAGATCTCGGGCGATTTCTAAACGGGGAATTGGTCCGAGCTCGTTGGTATTCACCGCTGGAACTCGCCGTTTACTGGGCCAAAAAGCGTCCCGCCCTGTTTGGCTGGGCGACAGCTGCTGTGTGCCTGCTGGCCCTGCTGATCGGCGGCGGTTTGGCCATGGGAGTCCGCTCCCTGAGGGCTGGTGAAGATCAATCGGTCACAGGAACTGGCGGTACTCAGGGGGAATCCGTGTCGACTCGATCGACTTCAACGAACATTGACGTCGTTTCCGATCTTGATTCTGAAACGCTGCTCTATGGCCGGCAACTGGACCGAACACGAATGGCCTTCGAACAGGATGATGTGATCCAGGCCGATCGGGTACTGGAACAAAGTCGCTGGGATTTTCGCAACTGGGAGTACAACTATCTGCGGCGGATCGTCAACGGCGGATGGAAAACGCTGCACGGTCACTGGAACGAAATCACGGCGATCACAATCCATCCCGACGGCAAACATTTTGCGTCAGCAGGGTATGACAACAATATCCGTATCTGGGAGATTGCCTCCGGTGAGCCTGTGCAGGTCCTGAACTGCCACAGGCTGGTGACGTCGCTTGCCTACAGCCCGGACGGAAGCTTGCTGGCCGTGGCAACGGGTAATTCTTCAGATCGGCCGACGCGACCTGAGTATGGAATTTACCAGGAGGCGATGAGGGCTTCTCCAGCGATGATGGCTCCTCCGGCACCAGGAAGCAGCACACCGGCTCCCGCTCCGGTTGACACGCCGGCTCCTCCGGCACCCGTTGATGCTCCTACTCCGCCTGACGCGCCGGCAGTGGCTATGGCTGTTTTCGCCCAACCCGGTCCCGTTGAACACGCTGTGATTCTTCTGGATTCGCAAACGCTTGAGCAAGTCGCTCTTTATTCGGAGCATTCCGGACCAATTGCGAGCATCGCTTTTAGCTCTGACGGTCAACTGATCGCCAGTGGCGGCAGCGATATGAGTCCCGCAGGCCCGGTTCCAGCAGGTCAGGGAGTCGCTCCCGCCGTGGGTTCTGTCCGTATCTGGAATGTGAAGACGCTCAAGACCGAGCGTGAACTGGCATCGCCGTCCGGTCCGATCCGAAGGCTCGCCTTCATTCCCGGCAGTCAGCGGATCGCCGCGACAACGGGCAAGCAAAGTTTTGGTTCCGTGCTCATCTGGAATCTGGATCCTAATGCACCGTCTGGCGGCATGCTTGCGCCGCCCGCAGTCATGCCCGCAGCCCCGGTGGTCGAACCAGCACCGCCTGCGGCCGCGAGTACAGTTTTCACGGATGTGGTGATACCCGTGGCATTGAGACTGGCTTCGGATGAATCAGGTCCAATACCAGAGGCTTCTCCGATACCCGCCGACGTCATTCCTTCCGCGCCCGTGGCTGAGCAAGCACCGCAACCTGCTCAAGCGGCACCAATCGTGGCTGAACCCACACCGAGGCCCGTTGACACCGGCCCAACCGTGAACGAAGCCGTGCCTCAGCCGCCACTATCCGATGCGCCGACTGAACTACTCACTCAGAATTCAGGGCCGTTGATGCCCGAACAACAGTTCCCGGCCGGCTCCTTTGCATTGGCGGTCAGCGGAGCGAACGGTGGCAGGATTGTGGCCGCTCCGGCGATGGACTTGTCGCTACTTGAAGAAGCCCGACGCCGAATTTCCGGGACACGCGGGGTTGTTCATGACTGGATGATGACTGGCGGGCCCGAGTCCACAGACATTCATGGCAGCCCCTCCGCCGTGTTTGACATGGCGTTTTCCGGTGAACCGAATGCCTATGGTTCGCAGTCGCTCGCTGTTGCCGGGGGAGATCCCCTGCAGATTCATCGTCCTGGGCTGCTGACTCTTCACAATCCGGCATACGAATACGGCACTCAGGTGAAGCATCGCGGACACCGCTCGGCGCTGACGGCCGTCGCCTTCCGGGCCGATGGGAAACAGTTCATCACAGGGGATGCCAATGGCACTCTGAAGATCTGGAGCGCTGAAGTGCATCCCGAAGTGATCAGGCTGCCGTCTCAGACTGTCGCAACGCGCGTGGCCTTCGGAAATGATGGCCGATATGTGGCCGTGGCGGGAGGAAGCCAGGCCTGGAACTCGAACACACCACGTGGCGTGCCTCTGCGAGATCCTGACGGACGCCCCGCCCTGCCGAATCCAGGCAGCATTCAGTTGCATGACATTCGCAACGGGAACAGTGTCCTCACTCTCACGGGCGGTCCGGGCGATGTGCTCGGACTGGCGATGGATCCACAGTCCAAATGGATTGCAGGAGGCGGCGAGGATGCTCATGTCCGCGTGTGGGATCTGGAGAGCGGTGACGTCCGGTATGAGCGGAAGACACCTGGCGTTGTTCGCTGCATTGCGGTGTCCCCCGATGGACTGATGATCGCCGCCAGTTGTGCGGCTGAGGATAACAGAATCAAGCCAGTTCCGGAGACCACTTCTCCCGGGGCGAACACGACTGTTCAGTCGCAGGGATTTGTCGTGGTCTGGCAGGTGAGTGATGGCAGGGAACTTGCGCGCTGGTCTGCTCACGACGGTGATTCACTGAGTGTGGCGTTTAGTCCGGATGGCCTGCAACTTGCCAGTTCCGGCACCGATCGGACTGTCAAGGTGTGGACGCTGGCAGATCAAAAACTCGCGGCCACGCTGGACGCATTCGACGGAGAAATCGTCGATCTCTCGTTCCGCCCATCAGGGAAGGATCTCGCGGGTGTCGGATTCGACCCGTGTCGTCCGGATAAGGCAGGCGACGTCGTCGTGTGGAATGCGGCGGACGGCCATCGCCGACTCACTCTGCCCGGCATGTCCGGACGAATGTACGGAATCGCCTACAGTCCGGATGGCCGTCGAATGGCAACCGGCGGCGGTGCTTTCCAGGGAAGCCTGTCAAGTCCCGGTGAAGTCAAAGTCTGGGACGCCGAAACGGGAATCGAACTGCTGCCTCTCATTGGTCGCCCGGGTAGGAATGAAAAGATAGAGCAGTTTACGCGTACCTATGACGTGCAAGTCACAAAGACGATGACCGAGACACTCTTCAGGACGGTCGAAGTACAGGTCCCAACGCAGATTACGAAAAGTGAAAAGGTTCCCGAGAAATCGATCGGCGATGACGGAAAAGAAGTCACGACCTACAGAGAGGAGATAAAGACGTCTACAGAAATGCACACTGAAACGAGAGAAGTCCCTTACACCGTTTGCAGACCGGAAACACGCACTGAAACGAAATCTCAAACACATACCATGGACGTAACCTGGGAAGAACCCGGAACGGTACTTGGAATCGCTTTCAGCGGCGACGGTCGTTGCCTTGCAGCCGCCTGCGAGGACGGGTCTGCACTCGTCTGGGACGCGGCAAACTGCCAGCCTCACGACACTGCTTCCTGGAGAGATGGCCGGTTGCTGTGTAGTTCTGCCAGCCCCGATGGCCGGCTGATTGCCACGGGAGGAGACATGGCCAGTGGATGCGAATGTGCAGGGCTCATTCGCATCTTCGACGCCAACACGGGCCGGTTGACTCGTGAAATTGAAACAGCCGCCGGACCGGTGACGGGCCTGGCTTTCATGCCGGACAGTCAGAATTTGGTGAGTGTCGGCAGCTGTAACGGCTGGCCTTTCCCGGCATCGTGTTCAGTCGACTCGGATCCGGTTCCGATGTCACATGGTGTGGCAAACCAATTCTCTGCAATACCCAACACGATGGATGTTCGCAGCCACTGCGAAGTCTGGGATGTCGCGACCGGGACGCGAGTGATCGGGATTGGTGAACCCGAAGCCTACATTGCTCATATAGCGGTTGATCCGATTGACGGTCACGTTCTTACCGCAGTCGATAAAACAATTCGGCTGCATGACAGGACCAGCGGCACGGAACTGCGACGATGGACAATCAACTCATATGCCGAGTCACTGACCGTCGCCCCGAACAGTCAGCGATTTGCCGTCTTTGACGGAGACGGTGCTGTTCTGATGGCCAATCTGGATTCTGATGAGCCGCCGAAACTGGTTGCCGAAAAACTTTCGCACAGCCGTCTGACATTTGATTCCGATGGAAAGCAGCTTGCCGCCATTGAGACAATCTGGAGTCCCGGTCAGGGGGTGCCTGTGCAATATTCACAGGAATTGCCGGCGCCTGCAGTCAAATTCGAATTGGTCTCAAAGCGCCAGCTGCACTTGTGGAATGTCGAATCGCCCGACACGCATCGAGTCCTGCCGTTGACTTCGACTCACACACCCAGTGCCATTGCCTGGGATTCCAAGTTGAAATCTTTTGTAATCGGCGGCGAGGACGGAAGTGTTGTGCTGGTGGATCCTGACGACGGATCGCAATCATTGCGGATGACAGGGCACAGAGACGCCACCCGCGTACTCACACTTCCGGACGGGCGGTTCGCTTCGTTTGGCTCGGAGAACAAACTTAACGTCTGGCGAATTGCCCCGGCAGAAAAACGGAACCCGGACTGCGTCGAATGTACGCCACCAGGCGCAGCCATACCGGTGCTGCCCGCGGCTCCGCACGCCTCGCCTACACCCCTACTCAATTGAAGGTTAACTGTGAACAAAGAAAGAACCAGCAATCGTCCGGCCCCACTGGCCCTGTGCCAGTGGTCCGAAGGTTTGGAAACTAGAGTCGAAGCAGGAGCCTGTCAAGGTTTGGTTTTCCGTCGGGCTTGTCCCGGCGGGAACACAACTGAAAGGCTACAACTGAAAGGGATAGCCTCTCCCCTCTTTTCGCTCGCTCGCCGAAGGCGAGCGAG